>JBFLWB010000185.1 GCA_040758155.1 Thermodesulfobacteriota bacterium | reverse complement strand
GCACCTACAGGGTCCTCGCGGAGCTCCGCTCATGGATCGACCGGGCGCGCGCCCGCCTCCTTGCGATGCGGCACCGCCACCCGCTCGCGGGCAGCGCCGCCCTGTTCCTCCGGCGCATATCGCCCTACTTCCCCTGGATCGTGATGCTCCTCGGCGTGTTCCTGGCGGAGGCGCTGCTCGCCGGCACGGACCTCGCCGAGATCGGGCAATTCCTTCCCTACCTGTCCTTCTACATCGGCTACCGGATCTTCCTGATCCTCGGGACCTCCCTCTTCGCCATGCCGGGAGCCGCCGGCCGGACCGACAGGGATCGGGTCCGGAGCTCCGTGCGCGGGATCGGCCTTTTCTTCCTGGCCGGCGTCTCGGCGCTCCACGCCACAGAGATGGCGGCCGGAAAGGCGCTTGCATACGGTATCGTGCGCGGCCTGCTCCTCTACGTCGGAACGCTTGCGCTGTTCGCGACCGCCCGCCGGTGGCGCCGGGAGATCGGCGACATGGCGGCGCGGGAGTTCCCGGACGCGGGGAAGCGGCTCGAGCGGCTCTGTTCGGGAAACGCCGCGTCCTGGGTATCCTGTTTCCCGGTCCTCCTCCTCCTGGCCCTCTCCAGGGCCGCGGGGAGGGCATTGGCCTGGGCCTTCCGGTTCGACCTGTTCAAGCGCGCGGGCGCGGAGCTGTTCCGGCGGCGCCTGGAAGGAACGGCGGAACGGGCGGGGAGGGGCGGGGGAAAGGCCGAGACGCCTTCCGCCCGGCTTCCCGGGGAGTATCTCCGCTGGTTCGACCTGCACGCTCCTCCGCCGGAGCGGGCGCTGGTCCGTCCCGAGGAATGGGTCGCCCCCCGGCTCCGGTCGATGATCGAGGAATGGGCGAACGGGAATTCCGAAGAGCACTCGGTGATGATCTACGGCGACAAGGGGTGCGGCAAGACGACGCTCCTTCGGACCTTCGCCCCGAGCCTGCCCGTGGAGAGGGTGATCCACGTTCCCCTGCCCTGCCGGATGCGGAAGCGGGAGGACACCCTGCGGTATTTCGGGAAGCACCTGGGCGTCTCCCTGGAGGAAGGGCCGGCGGCGCTGTCCCGCGCCTTCACGGGCGCGGAAAAAACCGTCGTCCTGATGGACGACGCGCAGAACCTTTTCGTGAGCGCCCTCGGCGGTTTCGAGGGATACCGGGCGCTGGGCGACCTGGTCAACGCCCCGACGGACAGCCTGTTCTGGGTGGCCGCGATCAACCGCCGCTCCTGGGAATACCTGGACGGCGTCTACGGGAAGAACCTCTGCTTCCGGAGGGTCTTCGAGACGCCCGCCTGGCCCGATACCGACATCCGGCAACTCATCCTGTCCCGGCACGGCCTCTCGGGATTGCGGATCTCCTACGAGGACATCATCGGAGCCGTGCAGTCCGCCACGGAGGAATCCGCGGTGGCGCAGCTCGAGGAGCAGTTCTTCCGGCTCCTGTGGAGGGAGTCCCGCGGGAATCCCCGGGCGGCGATGGTGCTGTGGCTCTCCGCGCTGGCGCCCGATCCGGACGGAAGCCTGCGCGTCGGCATTCCGCGCCACCAGGAGTTCCATTCGCTGGAGACGGCGGGGGACGACACCCTGTTCGTCTTCGCGGCGATCATCCGCCACGAGAACCTCGCGCTCGAGGAAATCGTGGAGGCGGTGGACCTGCCGGAGCGGGTCGTCCGGCACGCCGTCCGGATCGGGGTGGAAAAAGGCGCCATCGCCCGCTTCCCCGACGGGAGATACCGGGTCACGCCGGAGGCGCAGTTCGCGCTGAACCAGCTCCTGGAAAGGAGGAACTTCCTGTATGGATGAGGGGCTGATCGACCGTGTCGAAAACCTGGCCGGCAGACTCGACGTCTGGACGGTCCTCCTGCTCTTCGCGGGAATCCTTTTCCTGGTCGCGGCGGTCCGCCTGCTCCGGCGGCTCGCGACCGGCCTCCACCGGCGCCTTCCCACCCGCCGCATCCTGGTATCCCAGGTCGCCACCGTCCTCGAATTCGTCATCTACATCTTCGGCAGCGCCTTCCTGTTCCTGGCGGTGATCCAGCCGTCGCGCGAGATCCTCTTCGCGGCCGCCGGCAGCGCGGCCGTGGCGCTGGGGTTCGCGTCCAAGGACCTGGTGAGCTCCCTGATCGCCGGCCTCATCCTGCTGTTCGACCGCCCCTTCCAGGTCGGCGACCGGGTGACCTTCGGGAACGTCTACGGGGAGATCCGGAACATCGGCCTCCGGGCGGTCCGTCTCGTCACCCTGGACGACAACCTGGTCACGATCCCGAACCACCGGTTCCTCGCCGACGTCGTGTCCTCGGGGAACGCGGGAA
Source organism: Thermodesulfobacteriota bacterium (assembly GCA_040758155.1). Taxonomy (NCBI): domain Bacteria; kingdom Pseudomonadati; phylum Thermodesulfobacteriota; species Thermodesulfobacteriota bacterium. The sequence goes on along the minus strand of JBFLWB010000185.1, from coordinate 9,496 downwards.
ACCTGGACATGATGGTGACCATGGACTTCCACGTGGCGCTGGACTCGGACCTGGCCGCGGCGCGCGACATCCTCCACGAGACGCTGGTGACCAGCCGCTACATCTTCCTGAAGAAGCCGGTCGAGGTGGTCGCCTCCGAGGCGGCCGTATCGGGCCGGCTGGCCATGCGGCTCCAGGCCAAGGCATACGTGATGGACGTGCGGTTCGAGAAGGCGTTCCAGACGGATATCTACATCCGGGGAACCGAGGCGCTGCGGCGCGGCGGCATAAAGCGTCCCCCGCTGGAGCTGGCGGTCACGGCCTGACGGGCGGATCGATCGCCTTGTGCACGACCTCGCTCAGCATCTGGAGCGTGTACGGCTTCGGCACGATGCCCGAGAACCCGAACCGGGCCGGATCGGCGAGGACCGGGTCGTTCGAATAGCCGCTGGAGACGATGGCGACGACGCCGGGATCGATCCTTTTCAGGATCCCGATCGCTTCCTTCCCCCCCATCCCTCCCGGGATCGTCAGGTCCATGATGACCGCGTCGTACGGTTGCCCCGCGGCGAGCGCCCGCTCGTACAGGCCGATCGCCTCCGCGCCGTCCTTCGAGCAGGCCGTCTCGTACCCCAGCTTGCCCAGCATCCTTTGGGCGAGACGCAGGATGGCTTCCTCGTCGTCCATCAGGAGAATGCTCCCCTTCCCGTTCCGGGGTCCCTCTGCCGGCTTCCCTGCGGTTTCCGGAAGCTTCTCGGAAACCGGAAGGTACACGTGAAACTCCGTCCCCTCTCCCGGACGGGACTCCACCTCGATATGGCCGTCGTGCCGCTTGACGATGGAGTACACGGTCGCCAGCCCCAGCCCGCTGCCGCGCTCCTTGGTCGTGAAGTACGGATCGAAGATCCGGGGAAGGACCTCGGCGGGAATGCCGGGGCCATCGTCCCGCACCGACACCCTCACCATGGCCCCCGCCGGCCGGATCCCCTCCGGCGGCGAATCCGCGCGCACGTTCTCCGCGGAGATCCGGACCACGCCGCCCTTCTCCATCGCCTGCATCGCGTTGATCACGAGGTTGTTCACGACCTGGCTCAGCTGCCCCTCGTCGACGAACGCGGGCCGCAGGTCCGGCTCGATGCGGAACTCGCAGCGGACGCTCGACCCCCGGGTGACGAACACGGCGGACTGCCGGATCAGCTCGGAGACGGACACCGCCTTCCGGACCGGCGCCCCGCCCTTGGAAAACGTCAGGAGCTGCTGGGTCAACCCGACGGCCCGCTGGGCGGCCTTCTCGATCTCCTCCAGGGAATCGACGGAAGGGTGGTTCCCCCCGGCCTTCACCATGGAGAGGTTCCCGACGATCGCCGAAAGAAGGTTGTTGAAGTCGTGCGCGATCCCGCCCGCCAGCACGCCGACCGATTCGAGCTTCTGGGCGTTCAGCAGCCGCTCCTCCATCTTCTTCTTTTCCGTTTTGTCCCGGAACACCAGGACCCCGCCGAGGATGTCTCCCCGCGGGTCGCGGATCGGCGCGTAGCTGCCGGAGACGATGTGGCCGGCGCCGTCCCGGGACTGCAGGAGCAGGTCGTCGGTCGCGACGTGGAGCGCGCCCGCCGCCGCATCCCGCAGCGGGTGGATCTCCTTGCGCGGGTCCTTCGCGTCGAAGGTCCGGAAGATCTCGGCGAGCGGCCGCCCCCCGGCGTCCCGCTGCGCCCAGCCCGTCAGCTCCTCCGAAACCTTGTTCATCAGCGCCACCCGCCCCGACGTGTCCGTGGTGATCACTCCCTCGCCGATGCTGAGCAGGGTGACCGACAGCAGCTCCTTTTCTCCCGCCAGCGATTCGTTGGCGGTCTTGAGCTGGACGAACTTCTCCGCCAGGGATGCGGTCATCGCCTTGAAGTTGCGGACAAGGGAATGGATCTCCAGCAGGACGGATTCCGGCCAGTCGATCTTCTCCCGGCCGGCGAGCTTCGAGGGAAGGTCGGTCGTCACCTCCTTGAGCCGTTCGAAGGGGTGGACCAGCTTCCGGCTCAGGAACTCGGAAAAGAAGATCGACACCGCGATGAAGACGAGCATGAAAGAGAAGGTGTGGATATAAGTGGTTTCGTAGAGCTGCTTCTGGTACGGGGCCACGGGAACGAACAGCAGGGCCTTCCACGGGGCGATGTCTCCCACGGGGTTTTCGAGGAAATAATACGAATTCGTCCAGCGGTTGAACGCCGATTTCGCCGTCTCCTTCGGGGGAAGCCACTGGAAGATCCCGGATCGCGACGGAACGACCTCTCCCTTTTCGCGCAGGTTCAGGGGCTGCGTCGGCTGGAACATCCTGGCGGCGGAGATGACGACCCTGCCCTGCCCGTCGACGATCACCGTCTTCACATCATGGGGCTCCGTGACCGATGTAATCTCCTCCTTGAAGCGGACCAGGTCGAGGACTCCGAGCGCGAATCCCTCGAATCCCCCGTTCCCGAATATCGGCACGCCCAATGCGACCACGGGCGGGGACGCGCCGTCGGACTCCGTGAAGACGTCCGACACGCAGGGGCGCAGGGAGTCTTTCATTTTCTCGTAGAGCGGCATTCCGGAGGCGCGCGCGCCGGCCCCGTACTCTCCCGTTCCGTATCTCTCCGGGTACGCTGCGACGGGCCTGCCGTCCCGGTCGGCAACGTACAGGTAGCTGAAGGACGGGAACAGCCCCCGGATCGTCCTTATGCTGTCCCGCAGGTCCGCCGGGTGCGCCGCCCCGTTTTCTCCCGCGGACAAGGCGAGGACTTCGACACCCTCCAGGTGCCTCTGGAGGAACCGGTCGACCGTGAAAACGGTCTCCACCGAGGTGCTCTTCAGCACGTTCGTTATGGTTTTTTCCGCGTCCAGGAACGCCTTCCGGCTGTTCATGACCATGATGAACAGGACCGGCAGCAGCAGCACGGCAAGGATCAGGTTGAACAGCGCCTGCTGGATGGAGACCCTCTTCCGCTCTCCCGATATTCCCGCCCAGGAGCGGATCGGGACGTAATCCAGGATGGCGCTGGCGATCAGGGCGTTGAAGATCCCGTTCACGCTCTGTTTCAGGATCACGAACAGGACCATGTGATGGCTCGCCTTCATGATCCCGGTATACAGGAGGTAGTTCAGCGGGCTCCCGACGAGCAGCCAGTACATGCCGTCCAGCAGGACGATGTTCCTGTCCCTCTTCCGGTTCGCGATCCCGAGGAACAGGATTTCCAGCGAGAAGGTGACAATCCCGTACGGGTGGTGCCAGAAAGAGTACGTGCAGAGCGTCGCGACGACGGCGGCGGGCACCGCCCAGGCGATGCCGGCCAGGTTCAGCAGGACGATCAGGAAGATGCTGCCGAACAGGAAATCGAAGCCGTAAAAGAGGGAGAGCTTGAAGTGATTGCCCGCAAATCCCAAGGCAAAGAACAGCAGCGCGGCCGCGATCCGGACGATCGACCATTTCGCCGGCCCGGCGGCCGACGACGATATCTTAATCCAGGGCATCTACGGATCCGGCTCCATTCCCGAACGTTGCGAAATCCATGTGATTTCAGCTCCTCGGCATCTTTTATCGGAAGAATTTACCGGTATGTTTAACGCAATTGTGGCGTACAGGGGGAACTGTCTAACAGGCGCCCGGAGGGGGGATCCTCCGGAATTCCCGGGGCGAGGCGATGCCCGCGGACATCAGCAGACGGATCGCCTGTTCGACCGACATGTCCAGCCGCATGACCTTCTCCTCGTCGAAGAAGACGACGTCGCCGAGGTACAGGTGGTTCGTCGGGATGAACGCCGCCACCAGCCGCCGCCCGCCCTCCTCGACAGTCATCGTGCGGAACCCGATGGCGTAGCTGCCCGGCTTCGGGTGCTCCACGAGGAGCACCTCCTTGAACGACGCCGTATTTTTCGGGGAGAAGGCGTTCGTGAGCTGCTGCACGGCGGAATAGACGGAGCGGAAGCCGGGGACCCGCTGGATCAGCCGGTCGATCCCGTCGAGAAGCCGCTGCCCCGCCACGTTGCGGGCCAAGGTGCCGAGCAGCAGGAGAATGACCAGGCCGGTAAGGATCCCCGTCCCCGGGATATGGTCCACTCCCCCGACGACCCTCCGGACGAGACCGTCCACGATCGGGGAAAACAGCTGGTCCACCTCCCCGAAGAACCAGTGGAGGAGCGCCGCCGTCAGCCAGAGGGGAAGGAGAACGAAGATCCCCGCGACGAAACTTTTCTTGAGCTGTTCGACCACCGGGTTATTCTATCGTAAAACCGTATCCGGGGGTTAGGGCGATGGACCACGCGGTCGTGCTGGCCGGCGGCTCGGGGACCCGGTTCTGGCCGGAGAGCCGGGCGTCCCGGTCGAAGCAGTTCCTGGACCTCACCGGAGGCGGCCCCATGATCCGGGAGACGCTGGACCGGCTCCGCCCCCTCGTCCCTCCGGAGCGCACCTGGATCGTCGCCGGGAAAAAGGACGCCCCGCACCTCTCCCCCGCCGCGCTGGGCGTCCCCCGGGAGAATATCCTGCTGGAGCCCGAGGGGCGGAACACGGCCCCCGCGATCGCGCTGGCCGCGGGAGTCGTCTCCCGGCGCGACCCCGGGGCGGTCATCCTTGCGACCCCGGCGGACCATGCCGTCGGGAACGTCCGGGCGTTCCGCGATGTGGTCCGCAGGGGGCTCCGGCTGGCCCGGGAGACGGGACGCTTCGTCACCCTCGGCATCCCGCCGACCCACCCCTCCACCGGCTACGGATACATCGAGCGCGGCAGACCGTTCCCCGGACGGGTGAAGAGCGCCTTTCAGGTCACTCGGTTCGCCGAGAAGCCCGACCTGCCCACGGCGAAGCGGTTCCTGCGCACGGGGCGCTTCGACTGGAACAGCGGGATCTTCCTGTTCCGGACCGACGCCTTCGCGGACCGGCTCTCGAGACTCCTGCCGGAGGTGGACGAGCCGCTCCGGAAGGCGCTCGGCGGAGGAAGGAGGGGACTCGCCCGCCGGCTCGCGGAGGCGTACCGTCGCATGCCGTCCGTCTCGATCGACCACGGAATCCTCGAGAAGGAGAAGGGAATCCTGGTCCTCCCGGCGGACATGGGGTGGAGCGACCTGGGAACGTGGCGCTCGCTCCACGAGTTCCTCGGGGAGGAAGGAGGCAACGTCGCGTTCGGCGACGTCATCCTGGACGACTGCAGGAACACCCTCGTCCGGACGGACGGGGGTGTGGTCGCGGTCCTGGGAATGGAGGACACGGTGGTGGTCCGCTGCGGGGACGCCGTGCTCGTCTGCCCGCGCTCCCGGTCGGAGGACGTGAAGCGGATCGCGGCGGAGGTCCGCCGGCGCTTCCCCGCCCTCGCCTGAACTATCCTTCCGCCGGCTCCAGGACGTCCCCGAACATGGTGACGACCCGCCGGACCTCGTATTCGAGCGTCCCGCGCGGGATCGTGATGGTCACCGAGTCGCCGGTCTTCCGGTTCATCAGCCCTTTCCCCACCGGCGAGGCGATGGACACGAACGACCGGTTCCCGTCGGCCAGCTCCGGGATCACCAGGGTGTAGGTGATCTCCGACCCGTCCTCCAGGTTCTCGACCGTGACTTCGCTGCCCAGCCCCGCGCGGTCCCTCGGGATGTCCGACACGTTGATGCGGGAGAGGTCGGCCAGCCGCTTCTGGATCTGCCCGAGGCGCCCGTGCAGCGTCGACTGCCGCTCCTTGGCCGCCTCGTACTCGGCGTTCTCGGAGAGGTCTCCCTGCCCCATCGCCGCCTGGATCTCCTTCGGGAGAACGATCCGCAGCTCGTACTCGATCCGCTGCGCCTCTTCCTCGAGCTTGTGCCTCGCCGCCCTCAACAGTTCCATGTCGGTCACTTCTCCATCGTGAATTCCTGCATGTCGAACCAGAAACCGAACTGGCCGATCGAGTCCACCTCGGCGCGCAGGACCTTCGCATGCAGATCTTCTTCCTTCGCGAGGGCCAGGAACATCTCCCTCGCCTCGCCCGGCTCCGCGCTTTCCGCCATGGCGAGGTACTGGAGGTTCGCGTTCAGCTCCCGCTCCAGCGCCAGCTCCAGGATCCGGATCTCGTCCGCCTGCGTGATATCGGAGACGGTCGGCAGCTCGAGCTTCATGCTCTTCGTGAACCGCGCCGCCATCGCCTCCATGAGGGCGGCGTGGGGGATCACCCAATCCTTTCCCGCCAGGACGGAGGAAAGGTGCCGCTCGAGCTTGTCCAGGTGCCCCACCTCGTCGGAGGCGAGGCGGATGAGCACATCTTTGGCCTTGGGCTCCTTCACCGCCTTGGCGAACTGCAGGTAGAGGGCGGCGGCCTCCTTTTCACGGTCCATGGCCAGGTGGACGGCGACGACGATCTCCGCACGATTTCCCATGGTCTAGTCCTCCAGCGGCCGGAACATCTCTTTCGGTGCGTCGCACACCGGGCAGATCTCCGGCGGCTCGTCCCCTTCGTGGATATACCCGCAGACGACGCATTCCCAGCGTTTCGGGGCCACAGGAAGATTTTAACAGGACCGGGCCCGGATTGGGGAACGGACCGGGTTATCGCTTACCGATCCGCTCCATCCCGCCCATGTAAGGGCGCAGCGCCTCGGGGATCTCCACGGTGCCGTCCTCCCGCTGGTAATTCTCGAGGACCGCCACGGCCGTCCTGCCCACCGCCAGCCCCGATCCGTTCAGCGTGTGCGCCAGGCGCGGCTTTCCCGATGCCCCGTCCCGGAACCGGATCTTCGCGCGGCGCGCCTGGAAGTCGGTGAAGGTGCTGCAGGAGGAGATCTCCCGGTACCGCTCCTGGGAGGGGAGCCAGACCTCGATGTCGTACGTCTTGGCGGAGGAGAACCCCATGTCGCCCGTGCAGAGGGTGATCACCCGGTACGGCAGGCGGAGCCGCTTCAGGATGTCCTCCGCGTCGGTAGTGAGCTTCTCGAGCTCGTCGGCGGACTGCTCCGGGCGGCAGATCTTGACCAGCTCCACCTTGTTGAACTGGTGCTGCCGGATCATGCCGCGGGTGTCCTTGCCGTAGGAGCCCGCCTCCGCGCGGAAGCACGGCGTGTAGGCGGTCATCTTGACCGGGAGCGCCTCCCCCGGGAGGATCTCGTCCCGGTAGATGTTGGTCACGGGCACTTCCGCCGTCGGGACGAGGTAGTAGTCGGTCCCCGCGACGCGGAACAGGTCCTCCTCGAACTTGGGGAGCTGGCCGGTGCCGAGGAACGACGCGCTGTTCGCCATGAAGGGGGGCAGCACCTCCAGGTAGCCGTGCTCCCGCGTGTGGATGTCGAGCATGAAGGAGATGAGCGCCCGCTCCAGGAGCGCCCCGGCCCCCTTCGAGAGGCAGAACCGGCCGCCGGCGATCTTCGCCGCCCGGTCGAAGTCGAGGATGTCGAGCTCCGCCCCCAGGTCCACGTGGTCCTTCACCGGGAAAGGGAACGCGGGCGGATCGCCCCACGTCCGGACGGTGGGATTGTCCTCTTCCCCCGCCCCTTCGGGGACGGACGGGTCCGGGACGTTCGGGATGGAGAGGAGGAACTCCTCCATCCTCCGTTCGATCTCCGGCAGCTCGCCTTCGGCCGCCTTGAGGGTTTCCGACAGCGCCTTCATCCGCGCCATCAGCTCCGCGGCGTCCTTCTTCTCCCGCCGCAGCCGGCCGATCTCCTCCGAGGCGGCGTTGCGCTCGGCGCGCATCCTTTCCACCTCGACGAGTTTCTCCCGCCGCGCCCGGTCCAGCGCGACGAACCCCTCGAGCGACAAGGAGGACCGCCGCTTCCTCAGCATCTCCTCCACCGCGGGAATGTTCTCCCGGACGTATTTCAGATCGAGCATGGTGGATTACCCCTTTTCATGTTCATAAATGGACGGTGATCGGTGGTCGCGAGGGTCGCTTCCCTCGCACGAGTCGCTCCCCTTAGGGGACGCCTCGCAATGGCCATGGATGGCCAAGTGCCGCGGGCGCCATGGATGGCGCAGGAGCGGCTTCGCCGTCTCGATATTCGGCTGCGGTCGAGGCAACAAAATCCGGAGCCTTCCCGGGCTGCCTCGACACTCGTGCATCCCTGCACTTCGTGCTCGGTGCGACCCTTGCGGCGAATCACCGCCCATCCTCGCAAAGGGTAATCCACCGTTCACGATCCTGGTCTCCGTGCGGGGATGAACCCCGCGTCGCGGATAACGTGGACGATCTCCTCCTCCGTCATCCGGAAGGAGACGCCCGCGGAGGCGACGACGTTCTCCTCCATCATCGTGCTGCCGAAGTCGTCCGCGCCGAAGAACAGCCCCGCCTGGGCCACCTTCGCCCCCATGGTCACCCAGGAAACCTGCACGGTCGGGATGTTCGGCAGCAGGACCCGCGACAACGCCAGCACCTTGAGATACCCTGTCGCGTGGCCGAAGCCCGCGCCGGAATCCTTCCCGAAACCGGGATCGCGGAGCAGCTCGGTGTTCCCGGGCTGGAACGTCCACGGAATGAACGCGGTGAAGCCTCCAGTCTCTTCCTGGAGCGCCCGCACCCGGAGGAGGTGCGCGACGATCGCCTCCGGCGTCTCCACGCTGCCGAACATCATCGTCGCGGAGGTGCGCAGCCCCTGCCGGTGCGCCTCCCGCATCACGGCGGCCCACTGTTCCCACCCGATCTTGTTCGGGCTGATCCGCCGCCGGACCGCGTCGTCGAGGATCTCCGCGCCGCCGCCCGGGATCGAGTCGAGCCCGGCGTCCCGCAGCGCCGCGATGACCGCGCCGATCGTCATGTCCGACTGCCGCGCGAAGTGGCAGATCTCCGGCGGCGAGAAGCCGTGGAGCCGGATCGGGTGCCGCTTCACGGCGCGGACCAGCCGGACCGCTTCATCGATCCCCCAGTCCGGATGCAGCCCCCCCTGCAGCAGCACGCGGACGCCGCCCGCGGCAAGCGTCTCCTCGATCTTGGCGGACAGCTCCTCCTCGGAGAGGACGTAGGCGTCGGGGGCGTCCTTCTTCCGATAGAACGCGCAGAAGGAGCAGCCGCAGGCGCAGACATTCGTGTAGTTGATGTTCCGGTCGACGATGTAGGTGACCACGCCCTCCGGGTGCAGCGCCTTTCGGACCGCGTCGGCGGCGCGCCCCAGCGCGAACAGCGGGGCCTCCCGCAGCAGCCGCGCCCCCTCCGCGGGGGTCACCGAGCCATTATCACAGCCGGCCAACAATTTGCGCCAATCCGTCATGGTTTTACGAATCGATCCGCAATCATGATTTCAATCGGTCGATTTCCTGCCGGATTTGTTCAACAACCTCCTTGTTGTGAATGACTTTTTGTTTCCCCTCCGCTATAGAAATGATGTAAAAAACTTTTCCTCCATATTTTTCCGTAAACTTCTCATGTGTTTTTCTCTGGAATCCGGCCTCAGCGATAATCTGTGGGATATAAGCGTATCCTGCTGGCTTTATCTGCAATCCGATATGCTTTCCATTCACTTTGATATAAAAGTCAACGTTATAACCCCTGTCCCACTCATCTGGAGAAGGTTTTACCTCTACGGCGAGAAGTTCCTGAAGCTGTCC
>JBFLWB010000184.1 GCA_040758155.1 Thermodesulfobacteriota bacterium | reverse complement strand
GGAACGCCCCCGCGCAGGCGCCGCGCTGCATGTAGATGTTCGCCCGGAAGCGGCTCAGCCCCTTGACGCCGAACGACAGGTCGAGCTCCCAGTCCTCCTCGAAACGCTGCTTCTGCGACTCGGTCAGGATGCTGTAGCAGAGGCGCTTGGTGTCCTGCGGCATCAGCGGCTCGTACGGGAGCGGCACCAGGCTTCCGTCCACGCGGATCGTCGGCGCGACCCCCGTGGTTACGTGGAGGTCGGACGCCCCCTTCTCGTACATCTGGCTGAGCAGCTCCTGCATCGTCACCATTCGGCGCTATCCTCCCTTTCGCCCCGGATCAATCCGGCGCGGTCACGCGCAGCACTTCCTCGAGGGTCGTTATGCCCTCTTCCACTTTCGAAAGCCCCGACTGGCGCAGCGTCTTCATCCCCAGCCGGACGGCCTCGCGCTTGATGTCGATCGCCGAGCCGCCGCGCAGGACCAGGTCCTTGATTTCCTCCTTGATCGGCATCACTTCGTACAGCGCCACCCGGCCCCGGAATCCCGTGCCGTTGCAGTCCTCGCACCCCTTCCCCTTCGCCGGCCGGGCCGTCTTGATCCGCTCCGGCTTCATCCCGGCGTCGGCCAGCCCCTTGGGGGGAAGCTTGATCTCCTGTTTGCACTTCTCGCAGACCCTGCGGGCGAGCCGCTGGGCGACGATCAGGTTCAGCGACGAGGAGACGAGGAACGGCTCGACGCCCATGTTGAGCAGCCGGGTGACGGTGCTGGGAGCGTCGTTGGTGTGCAGCGTGGAGAGGACCAGGTGGCCGGTGAGCGACGCCTTCACCGCGATCTCCGCCGTCTCGTAGTCGCGGATCTCGCCCACCATGATGATGTCGGGGTCCTGCCGGAGGAAGGAGCGCAGGGCGGACGAGAAGGTCAGCCCGATCTCCTCCTTCATCTGCACCTGGTTGATCCCCGCGAAGTTGTACTCGACCGGGTCCTCGGCCGTGGAGATGTTGTCCGAGGTCTTGTTCAGGTCGGACAGCGCCGAGTAGAGGGTGGTGGTCTTCCCGGACCCCGTGGGGCCCGTGACCAGGATCATCCCGTAGGGGCGGTGGATCGCGTCCATGAAGTCCGCGAGCTGCCCGGGCTCGAAGCCCAGCTTCGTCATGTCGAGCTGGAGGCTCGACTTGTCGAGCAGCCGGAGGACGATCTTCTCCCCGTAGATCGTCGGCAGGACGGAAACGCGGAAGTCCATCTCCCGCCCTTTGCCGATCTTCATCTTGATGCGGCCGTCCTGCGGGAGGCGCCGCTCGGCGATGTCGAGGGAGGACATGATCTTCAGGCGCGACGAGAGCGCGTTGCGCAGCCGCAGCGGCGGGCGCATCACCTCGTAGAGGACGCCGTCGACGCGGTACCGGACCCGGAACTCCTTCTCGTAGGGCTCGATGTGGATGTCCGACGCGCGGCGCTTGATGGCCTCGGTGAGCAGGTAGTTCGCCAGCTTCACGACCGGGGCGTCGTCCACCGCCTTCTCGAGGTCGGCCGTCTCGACCGTCTCCTCCCGGATGACCTCGAGGTCCTCGTCCAGCTCGGAGATGATGTCCTTCATCTCCATCGAGCGGTCGAAGAACTTGTTGATCGCCGTCGTGATGTCCCGCTCGGAGGCCAGGACCAGTTCGACGGCGTAGCCGGTCTTGAACCCGATCCCGTCCACGATCGCCATGCTGGAGGGGTCGGAAACCGCCACGATCAGCTTCGCGCCCACCCGGTTGATGGGGAGGGCGAGGTGCTTCTGCACCATGTCTTCGGGAAGCAGCCGGACGACGTCCGGGTTGATCTCGTATTTGGAAAGGTCGACGACCGGCAGGCTGAACTGGCGGCCGAGGAAGGCGAGGAGCTCCTCCTCCTTGATGAACCCCGATTTCACCAGGATCGTCCCGATGCGCTCCCGGGTCTTGTCCTGGGTCTCGAGGGCGTTGCGGAGCTGGTCGGCGGTGAGCAGGTTTCCCTTGAGGAGCATCTCCCCGATCTTGTTGGCCACTGTGGACATGCGCTTTCGCTCACCTCCCTCCGGGCGACGATCCGAACGTGTCTATCATATTATTTTCCCGCCGCCTTTTTCGCCAAGGCGAGGAACACGCGTCCGGGGATTTCCCTTCCCGTCCAGAGGGCGAAGCTCCTCGCGGCCTGGTGCGCCAGCATGGGAAGGCCGTCGATCGACGGGACGCCCCGGGCCCGCAGCTGCCGGACGAGCCGGGTCCCTCCATGCCGGTAGACCAGATCGGCAAAACGGGCAGATTTCTTTACGGCTTTTTGCGGAAATCCCTCCCAATCCCCCACCAGCCCCAGCGGGGTGCACTGGACGATGAGGTCGGCGTCCCGGAACGCCTTTTCCATCGTTTCCGGGGAGAGCTCCCCAGCGGAAAAGGCCACCGACGGAAACCGTGGGGAAAAGGCGCGGGCGATCTCCTCCGCGCGGCCCGGGTCCCGGTTGAGGAGGGCGATCCGCCGCGTCCCGGCCTTCCCGAGGGCGAAGGCGACCCCCCGGGCGGCGCCCCCCGCCCCCAGCAGGACGACGTTTCCGTGCCGCCTCCCCCACCCCTGCCCCGCCAGCGCGTCGAGGAACCCTTCCCCGTCGGTGTTCTCCGCGTGCAGCTTCCCCCCGCGGACGACGAGCGTGTTCGCCGCGCCGCAGACCGCGACCGCCTCCGAGCGGGTGTCGGCCAGCGCCGCCGCCTCCTCCTTGAACGGGATGGTGACGTTCCCCCCCAGGAAGTTCGCCTCCCGGACGATGCGCAGGAACCCCCGCAGGCGCCCCTTCGGCAGCTCCACGGGGACGTAGCAGAGCGGCAGCCCCAGACGGGCGATGACCCCGTTGTGCATCGCCGGGCTCAGGGAGTGGCCCACGGGACGTCCGACGACGAACAGGAGGGAGACGCTCAATCCCGCAGCTCGAGGTTCCAGTAGGTGAAGTCGACGACGTTGAGGAACGGCATCCACTCCTTGTGGATGGGCCTCCGCAGGGAGAAGGCGTACTCGGGGGACCACCGGGGAGGCCTGGGGATCGAGATCAGCCGCATCCCCGCCCGGTCTGGGGTGTCCCCCCCCTTCCGCTTGTTGCAGGGAAGACAGCTGCAGACGATGTTCTCCCAGATCGTCTTCCCTCCCCGGGACCGGGGGACGACGTGGTCGAGGTTGAGCTCGCTGCTGGGGAAGGCGCGGCCGCAGTACTGGCACGTGCTGCGGTCGCGGACGAAGACGTTGCGGCGGCTGAACCGGACGTTGCGCCGCGGGACGCGGTCGTAGGCGACGAGGACCACCACGCGGGGGACCTTCAGCGCGCGCCCGACGACGCCGACGGTCTCGTCGCCCGAGGCGGCGGCCAGGGCGCTCCAGGAGGGGAAGTCGAACGTCTCGAACTGCTCGTTGATCGCCTTGGCCAGCCCCGCGTAAAGAAGGCAGAAGGCGCGGCGCACGCTGGTGACGTGGACCGGGAAATAGGCCCGGTTGAGGACGAGGACGCTCGAATCCAGCATATGTTTTTCAGCCCTTCGCCAGCTCCTTCAGCAGGATCTTCTTCCCGTAGAGCGCGTTCTGCTGCACCAGCTTCTCGGCCAGCGCCGGGTCGCGCCGGCGGAACGCGTCGACGATCTCCGAGTGCTTGTCGATCGACCCCTCGATCCTCCCCGGCATCGCGAGGATCAGCCGGTACCGCTGGAACTGCGCCACCATGCCCTGGACGATCTGGTGCAGCCGCTCGTTCCCGCAGGCGCGCAGGAAGATGTCGTGGAACTCGTTGTGCAGCTCGAGCATCCGGCGCAGGTCCTTCTTCCCCGAGGCCGTCTCCATCTGGCGGTTGAGCGTCTCCATCCGGTCGATCTCGCTCTCGGTGAGCGTCATCGTCGCCTTCCTGGCGGCGTATCCCTCCAAGATCATCTTCAGGTCGTAGAAGTTCGAGACGTCCTGCGCGGAGAACGAGGCGACGATCGCCCCTTTCCGGGGGATGACGGAGATGAACCCCTCCGTCTCGAGCTGCCGGAACGCCTCCCGGATGGGGGTGCGGCTGATCCCGAACTTCTCCGCGAGCTCCGGCTCGGCGATGCGCGCCCCCGGGCGAAGCTGCCCGTTGACGATGGCGCTCCGGATCGAGGAGACGATCCGCTCGCGCAAGGTCAGGTGGCTGTCGATCCGAACCCTCAGCTTCTGCAACGTACGCACCCCATTCCGAAGAGGATACACTAACGCATACCGTATACAAAAAAACAAAGTCAAGATATATCCCCCGTCCCGCTCCCCGCGCTTGCCCGGAATCCCGGGATGGGGTATTTTCCGGAGATGCCCTGGTCCGTCCACTCCACCGTTCCCTTCCCGCTCCTGCGCGAGGAGGAGACGATCCGCGTCCTCCGGGAAAGCGGCGTAGGACCGGAGATCTACTTCTCCGCCGCCGACCTCGACGCCCTGACTCCGGCCGAGGCCGAACGCGCGGCCGAGGCGGTCGCGGCGGCGGGGTTCGCTTCCCTTTCCGTCCACGCCCCGTTCCGCGACGTCTGGCCCGGCGCCCAGGACGAAGAGGCGCGCCGGCACGCCGTCCGCCGGCTCGGCCAGGCGATCGCCCTGGCCCCCCTCTTCCGCCCCGAGGGAGTCGTGATGCACGGCGGGTATTCCGGCTGGCTGTTCGACTTCCGCCCGGAGGATTGGCTCGCGTCCGCCCGGCGCACCTTCGGGGAGCTTGCGGAGGCGGCCGAGAAGGCGGGCACGCGGCTGTTCGTGGAGAACGTCTTCGACGAGCTCCCCGACCACCTGCTCCGCCTGCGGGAGACGGTCGGCTCCCCCCGCCTTTCCCTCTGCCTCGATCCCGGCCACGCGGCGCTCTTCTCCCCCCTGCCGGTGCACCGGTGGGCGGAGGCCTTCGGCGAGGCGACCGGGCTGATGCACGTCCACGACAACCGCGGGACGCGGGACGATCACCTGCCGGTGGGGGAAGGGACGATCAATTTCCGGGGGGTGCTGCTGGCGGCGATCGACGCGGGAGCGAGGCCCATCCTGACGGTGGAGCCCCACCGCAGGGAGCATTTCTCCCGGAGCGTCGCCGCGCTGAGGGCGATTCTCTCTACGCTTCCCTGAGCGTGTCCTCCGAGACGCGGGAGAGGAACGCCAGCGCCTCCTGCTCCGTGTCGAACGACTCGACGTGCTTCGCCAGGCCGGTCACCTGGAAGAGCTCCCGGTTGATGTTGTTCACCTCGCAGAACGCCAGGCGGCCCCGCTCCTCCATCACCTTCTCGACGATGCCGATGATGAAGGAGATGCCGATGCTGTTCACCATGCTCGTCTGGCCGAAGTTCAGCAGGAGCCGCCGCGCCCCCCCGTCGAACCGGGAGCCGACGACCTTCTCCACCTCCTCGCCCAGCGAGCTGTTGAGGTAGCCGCCCACGTACACCACGAGGGTGTCCCCGCGCTCCTTCGTGTCGATCCGCCTGTTCGCCGCCATCATCCCTCCGGTTCCTTCTCCAGGTACTTCACCATGCGGACGACCGTGCCGTCCAGGCCGGTGTCGATTTCCACCTCGTCCACCAGCTCCCGGATCAGCTTCAGCCCCCACCCCCGGTTCTTCTTCGACTCGCCCCCGGCCTTCCCGCCCTGGAAGCCCCTGCCGTCGTCCTGGACGTACAGCTCGATCTTGCCCGGGGACAGGAGGTACCGCAGCCGGACCTTCCCCGTGGCGGAGCCGCTGTGCTCGAACGCGTTGATGCACGCCTCGATGATCGCCATCTTGATGCGGTCCACGGTGTCCGAGTCGACGGAGGCGAACGCCGCCACCGCCTCGGCGACCCGGGCCGCGACGACCTCCGAGTCGGCCTTCATGGGGAGGACCAGCTCGTACTCCACCGGCCTTTCGGCGCGCACGGAGGAGATCGCGGGGGCCCGCTCGTCCTCCGGCGCCCTCCCCAGCTCCTCGAGGCCGAAGAGGTTGAAGAACAGCCGGAGCTGCGTCGGGTGGGAGAGATGGATGCCGTACTGCGCCGCCAGGTCGACCGCCGCGGGGTCGGCCGTCTCGTTGAGGAGCATCCATTTCCGGAAACGGTCGTCCCGGAGCCCCTTCTCGATCGCGAGCAGCCGGCACCGGTTCTCGAAATGCTCCACCGCGCGGGCGGCCAGGTTCCTTTCCGGGACGACGTCGACCGCCCAGACGACCAGGTTCTCCTCGGAGAACTCCCCCTCCAGGAAGCCGTAGGCCACCAGGTCGAAGTCGAAGCGCGGCCCTCCCCGCTGGGTCCGGTACCCCGTCGACACGGAGGAGATCTTCGGGAGGCGGATCCGCGCCGTCTCTCCCTCCATCCCGATGACGACCTCGAGCAGCCCCTTCCGGCCGAACTTCTCGCGGAACGCCCCGAACTCGAACAGCAGCCGCGGCACTTCCCGCAGGTCCCACTTGCGCATCAGCTCCTTCACCGCGTCGACGCGGCGGGTGTGCGCCTCCCCGTGCCCGAAATCCCCCACGGGGAGGGAGAGCCGGGACTGCACGATGGCCGACGCCACCTGCGACACCCCCTTCCCGCACAGGCCGCGCTCGAACGCCCAGTACAGGAAGTCGGTCAGCACCGGGTCCTCGACGAAGGAGAGATGCTCCAGGTCGGCCTTCAGCAGCCCCTTGAACTCGAGCGTGGAGAGGATCGCCTCCCCCTCTTCCGCCGACGACCCCATCAGCGACAGCGCCCCCTCGACGGTGTCGAGCGGGAACCGGTCGTACAGGACGCGCTTTAAAAACCGGATCGCCCGGCCGCGCCGCGCCCGGTCGGGGAATACGTTCTCGAAGAACTCCCGCCAGTAGCCGTTGAGCTTCCCTTCCGTCACGGAGAAGGCGTAGGCGTTCTCGAGGGCGATCGAGTCCGCCACCCGGACGTTCCGGAAGAAGATGTCGTCCACCAGCATCCGCTGGTAGAAGGGGATCCCGCCGACCCGCTGCGTGGCGCGGGGGAGGAGCGGCGCCGCGATCTCCACACGCCGCCGCTCGCAGAGGCGCTCCCACAGGCGCAGCGACGCCTCCGGCCTCAAGCCCCCGATCTCCATCATCTGGAACGCGCCGAACAGCCCTTCCCGCTTCAGCGAGGCGGTCACCCGGCCGGGCGAGGAGCCGGAGAGGAACATCGGGAAGCGCCCGCTCTTGATGTACGGCCGCAGGATGGAAAGCATGGTCCCTTCGGGAACGCCCTGCAGTTTGCCCGTATACTGGAAGTCGTCGAACAGGAAGACGGGATGGAAGGAGCCCCCGGGACCGGAAAAGGGAAGGGAGACGGCGTTCACCAGGGCGGAGAGGCCGTCCCCCGCAGCGGTGTACCGCGCGTGCGCGGAAAGGGTTGCCCTGCCGCCGGTGTACCCGTAGGTCGCGAGCCGCTCGCACATCGCCTCGGGATCGAACGCGGGCGGGTGCTCGTCGCCGTAGAACAGCAGGAGCTGCCCGAGGAACTCCTGCAGGAAATGCTGGGAGAGCGCCAGCGGATGGGACAGGATCTGGCTGAAGGAAAAGTAGAAGGGGAACGGCCTCGGGCCTCCGGCCTCGCCGGCGCCGGCGCGGAGGAAGTCCTTCAGCTTGAGAAGAAGCTGCGTTTTCCCGATGTTGGGGGGGCCGTAGATCATGAAGGAGGAGCCGACGGAGCGCCCGCCCTCCACCGCCGCCCGCGTCAGGGCGGAAAGCTCCTCGTCGCGGCCGAAGAAATCCTCCTCCCGGAACGAGGCCTCCGCCCCCATGGTGCCGAAAAGGCGCAACTTCCCCCCTGCCCTCCCCGTCGGGCCCGGTTCTAATGGGATAATGTAGCGTGAAACCGTTGCGTTTTCATCAATATAATGGGATTTTTTAAAGCCATGACCGCGATCCCCCCGTCGATCAGGAAGCCTTCCCGCTACAGCGGAAGCGAGATCCGGGCGCCCCTCCTCCCCTGGGAAGAGGCCCGCGCCCGCGTCCTCCTCGCGTTCCCGGACGCCTACGAGATCGGGATGTCCCACCTCGGGCTGCTCCTCCTTCACACGATCCTGAACGCCCGGCCCGGTACGCGGTGCGAGCGCGTCTTCGCCCCCTGGGGCGACTACGAGGAGCATCTGCGCGCCTCCGGGATGCCGCTCCCTTCGCTCGAGTCCGGGCGCCCGGCCGGCTCCTTCGACATGATCGGCTTCTCCCTGTGCTACGAGCTCACCTACACGAACGTCCTCATGATGCTCGACCTCGCGGGAATCCCGCTGCGGTCGAAGGAGCGCGGGGAGGAGCAGCCGCTGGTCGTCGCGGGAGGCGTCTGCACGCTGAATCCCGCCCCCGTCGCGCCGTTCTTCGATGCCCTCCTCGTGGGGGACGGCGAGGTGGCGGCGCTGGAGATCGTTTCCGCCGTGCAGGAGCGCAAGGAGCGCGGGAGCTCCCGCGCCGCGCTGCTGGATGCGCTCGCCCGGATCCCCGGCGTGTACGTCCCCGGGATCTCCTCCTCGGTCTCCCGGCGCGTCCTCCCCGACCTCGCCCTCTCCCCCCTGCTCCCCGCGCCCATCCTCCCTTCGATGCGGGTGATCCACGACCGCCTGGCCGTGGAGATCTCCCGCGGCTGCACGCGCGGCTGCCGCTTCTGCCAGGCGGGCTACGCCTACCGCCCGGTGCGGGAGCGCGATCCTCTGGTCGTGCTCCGCTACCTCCAGGAGGAGGCGCCCCGGACCGGCTACGACGAGGTGGGGCTTCTGTCCCTGTCCGCGGCGGACTACAGCTGCATCGACCGGCTCGTCACAGAGGCGATGGAGGCGCTGGCGCCGGACCACGTCTCCCTTTCCCTGCCGTCGCTGCGGCTGGACGCGCTGAAGGAGAACACGGTCGAGCAGCTCCGGAAGGTGCGCAAGTCCGGCTTCACGCTGGCGCCGGAGGCCGGCACGGAGCGGCTGCGCCGCGCGATCAACAAGGACATCGCCGACGACGACGTCCTCCGGACGGCGGAGTGGATCTTCGGCAACGGCTGGCAGACGCTCAAGCTCTATTTCATGGTGGGGCTCCCCGGCGAGACGGCCGAGGACGTGCGCGCCGTCGCCGCCTTGGCGAAGCGGGTCGGCGCGGTCGCGCGGAGGCACGGGAAGCGCTGCTCCGTAACCGTGAGCGTCTCCCCCTTCGTCCCCAAGCCGCACACCCCCTTCCAGTGGGAGCGGCAGGCCGGGCGGGAGGAGATGTGGGAGCGGATCCGGATGCTGCGCGACGCGCTCGGCAGGGACCGCAACGTCGAGGTGAAGCACAACTCCCCGGAGGTCTCGGAGCTGGAAGGGGTCTTCGCCCGGGGGGACGGGCGGCTGCCGGAGGCGATCCTTTCCGCGTACCGCAACGGGGCGCGGTTCGATGCGTGGACGGAGTCGTTCCGCCCCGAGGCGTGGAGCCGCGCGTTTTCGGAAGGCGGCATCGACCCGCTCGAGTACCTGGCGGAACGCGACCCCGCCGGGCCGCTCCCCTGGGACGTCGTGGACCCCGGCATCTCGCGGGAGTTCCTGAAGGCCGAGCGGGACAAGGCGCGCGCCGGCGAGGCGACGCCCGACTGCCGCGCCGCGGGCTGCTCCGCCTGCGGGGCGTGCCCGCCGGGGCTGGCGAACATCACCTTCGCCGGGCGGATGGGGGCGGCTCCCGCCGCCGGCCGCGTGGAGGATGCCCTCCCGCCGCACGCGAAGGCCCCGCCGCAGCGGCACGTCGTGCGCATCGTCTACGCCAAGGAAGGGCCGGCGAAATACCTGAGCGGCCTGGAGATCCAGTCGCTCTGGGGGCGGACCTTCCGCCGCGCGGGGCTGCCGGTCGCGTACAGCCAGGGATTCAATCCCGCCCCCCGCCTCTCCCTCTCCCCGGCGCTCGCGGTGGGAACGGACAGCGAGTGCGAGTTCCTCGAGGCGGAGTTCTTCCTCCCGGTCGTCGCCTCCGGGCTGCCGTCGGCCCTGCCGCCCCACCTTCCGGCGGGCGTCCGCCTGGTCTCGGCGAAGGCGGTGCCGCCGGGCTCCCCGCGCCTGTCGGACTTCGACATCGCCTCCACGTACGTCCTGCGCCCGCTCCCGGAATGCCCGCTCCCCGATGAAGCCGCCCCCGGCCG
>JBFLWB010000183.1 GCA_040758155.1 Thermodesulfobacteriota bacterium | reverse complement strand
AGGAAAGGAGTA
This sequence comes from Thermodesulfobacteriota bacterium, assembly GCA_040758155.1. Taxonomy (NCBI): domain Bacteria; kingdom Pseudomonadati; phylum Thermodesulfobacteriota; species Thermodesulfobacteriota bacterium. The sequence goes on along the minus strand of JBFLWB010000183.1, from coordinate 22,748 downwards.
AACGGCCATGAAAAAGGTCCGTATCTATACCAATGAGGGTTGCGGAGGCTGCCAGCAGGCGAAAGAGTACCTTCGCAAGAACGGCATCGACTTCGAGGAACGGGAAATCGGGACCGACGAGTCCGCGCGGAAGGAGCTGGAGGCGAAAGGGATCCAGTCCACTCCCGTGCTGGAAATCGGCGGCGAGACGGTCGTGGGATTCGATCCCGGCCGCATCGAGGAACTGCTGAAAGCGGCTTAGGACAATAACGACGGACGCCGCCTGCACCCGCGACGGTGCGGGCGGCATCATTTTGACGACAGATCAGCCGTTCCCCGGCGGGATCGCCCCTTCGCACGGCACACCGGTCTGACAGAGGCCGCAGCCGATCTGGCTTACGCCGAACCGCTCGCCCACCGCGCGGGGAATGTCATCGCGCAGGTAATCGCGGCACCGGGCCTTGTCGTGTCCCCCCCGGGAAAGCGCGCCGGCCGGGCATCGGCCGATGCACAGTCCGCATCCCCCTTCCCTGTAATGCAGACAGTTGCTGCGATGGTCGCCGCCGGTCCGCCTCGTCGGCGCGAGCGACAGATCGGTGATCACGCTGCCGCAGCGATGAGCGATCCCCTTTTCGGTGATCAGACCGTCGTTCAGGCTGAAAGTCCCGAGACCGGCGGCATAGGCGGCATGGCGTTCGGACCATGAGGAAGCGATCCCGACGGGCGAGTCGCCGAGGAGGCGCCAGTCCGGATGGAGGTGAGGAGCCACGGCACGGTGCCCCCGCGCGACAAGGAAATCGACGAAGTGCCGCCGCAGGGCATTGTTGAACTCCTCGCCGAAGGTCCGGGTCTGCGCCCAGGGAAGCGAGGGGAAGCGGATTTCCGTCCGGTTGCTCTCGCGGGTCATCTCCGTGATCGGCAGGACATAGGAAATCACCGTAGCCGGACGGGCGTCACATCCCACGGGAGTGCTCGAAAACAGCTCCTCCGGGGTCAGATGAAAGTCCCCGATGATCTTTTTATACTCGGTGAACAGGGGATCGTCGGCCGCGGTGAAACCGACCAGCGGCTCGTCGAAGAACCGCTCCTTGCTCCCGGGAAAACGGTTGGACGGGCTTTCCAGCACGAAACGGCGCAGTTCTTCACGAATTTCGTTCTCCATGGCGCCTCCGAATCCGTTTCTGGAGGTTCGTTCTCTTGAGCGGCGGGATCTACCCGTCGTCTACGAAGACCAGGACCAACGCCCCCTTGCTGCATGCCGAAACGCAGGCGCCGCACCCCATGCAGGTTTCTTCCCGAACCGTCGCGCAGCGATCTTCCTTGGAAGGGAAACGCACACCCTCGGGCGGACCGATCGCATTCACGTTGCCGGTGTCGAAAGAATCTCCGCGATCTTCGCGGCGCTCCGGATCGATGACGGCGGAATACCCCGTCTTCCCGACGCCGTTGGTGAATCCCATCTTAACTCCATGCATGATCTCATGGTGGCAGCCGCTCCACCCCCGTGCCGGAGATCGGCGGCGAGACGATTGCGGGATTCGATCCCGACCGCATTGAGGAACTGCTGAAAGCGGCCTGAGGCGCGGGAAGCCGCGGGGGCAGATCCGCCCGCTCCCTCGGGGTCGCCGGCGGGTTCATGTGACGTTCGGCAGGGGATTCTCCTTTGCGTCCACAAGCCTCCGGATGATCCGGGAGAGATGTCCCGCGGTGATCGGCTTGAGCGCGAGGACGGAATTCCCGATCGCCTCCAATTTATCGGGGGTCATCCGTTCGCTGAATCCGGTGCAGAAGATGACGGGGATGTCGGGCCGGATCTCGCGCAGCATCTTCGCCAGGACGTCCCCCGTCATCTCCGGCATGGTCATGTCGGTGACGAGCAGGTCGAAGGCGTCGGGATTCGCCCGGAAGCGCTCCAGCGCCTGCCTGCTGCTTGTGAAGGCGGATATCCTGTAGCCGAGGTGTCCCAAAGACCTTTCCACGAATTGGGTCACCATCGCTTCGTCGTCGACGAAAAGGATGCGTTCGTCGCCGGGCAGCGGAATTTCTTCCCGGATTTTCTCTTCGGCTCCGGTCCATTGCTCCACGGGAAGGTAGACCTGGAAGGTCGAGCCCTTTCCGGGCTCGCTCGCCACCGTGACCGCCCCGCCCCGGCTCCTCACGATCCCGTGCACCACGGAGAGCCCCATTCCCGAACCTTCCCCTTCTTTCCGCGTGGTGAAGAAGGGTTCGAAGATGCGCGCCCTGACCTCATCGGTCATTCCGCAGCCGGTATCCTTCACCGTGAAGCAGACGCAGCGGCCCTTCCTCAATTCCGGGTGGACGGCGAGGAAAGAGGCGTCCGGCGTCACGTCCTCCAACGACACTTCCAGGACGCCGCCGCTCTCCTTCATCGCAAGCGAGGCGTTCGTGCAGAGGTTGATGACGATGCGGTGGATTTCCCCGGGATCCGCGAGGACCAGCGAGTCGGAGACGATGTTCTGCCGGAATACGATCGTCGTGGGGATGGAGGCGCGCAGGAGTTTCATGGCTTCCTTGACGATGAGCTTGGGCTTGACCGGCCTGGCTTCCTCCTTGCCCATGCGGCTGAAGGAAAGGATCTGCTTGATGAGATCCGTGGCGCGGCCGGAGGCTTTCAGCACGGCGTCCAGGTACTCCTTCTGCTCCGGTTCCGTGCACGACAGACGGCAGAGCTCCGTGAACCCGACGATGGCGGTCAGGATATTGTTGAAATCGTGCGCGATGCCCCCGGACAAGGTGCCGAGCGCCTCCATCTTCTGGGCCTCGGCCAGGTGCTCCTCCATTTCGACTTCCTTGGTGACGTCGCGGCGGGTGGCGACAAAACCGATGATTTCGTCCTTTTCGTCGCGGATGGGGGAAATGGTGGCGTTCTGCAGGATCGGCCGCCCGTCCTTGGCGCGGTTATGGATCCTGCCGTTCCATGTCCGGCCGGCCTTCAGGGTAACCCAAAGATCCTTGTAGAAAGCCTGGTCGTGCTTTCCGCTCTTGAAGATCCGCGGATTCCTGCCGAGCAGTTCCTCGGCGGTATACCCCGTGGTCTTGGTGACGGCGGGGTTCGTATACAGGATGTTCCCCTCCGCGTCCGTGATCACCACGTCCAGTGCGGCCTGCTCCACGGTTGCGGCCAGCCGCCGAACGCGCTCCTCGGTCTGCTTCAGCAGGTGGATCTCCCAGACCTTGTTCGTGAGGGCCAGAAGGGTGGAAACATCCATCTCCTCGTAGTCCGTATCCTTGTTCGCCACCACGGAGACCGCGACGACGCGTTCTCCGATCATCATCGGGATGCTGACGAAACGCGTAAGCCCGGCATGCCCTTCCGGAAGGCCCTTTTTCCCGGGATGCGGCTCTTCGTACCGGTTGCAGACGAACGGCTCCCTCCGGCGGACGCATTCCGCCCAGATGCCGGCATCCTTCAACGTGAATGTTCTGGGCCTTCCGGTGATCCTGCACTCCTGCATTACGTCCTGCGACCAGATGGGCAAGGTCATTACGGACTCCTCGTCATCCAGGAACCCGATGAACGAAAGCCGGCTTTTCGTCAGGGAGCGCAGCGCTTCGTTGCAGCGGTCCAGGAATTCCTGGAAGGAGGAAGAAGCGGCCGACTCGCGGAGCTCCAGCAGCGTCCTGTCCAGCTCCGTCTGGCGGATCAGCGACTCCTCCGCCCGCTTGCGATCCGCGATTTCCTATGCCAGGTCGGCAAGAAGGGAAATGGCTTTCACATCTCTCTCCCCGTAAATCACCGGCTTGTTCCCCACACCCAGAATGGCCTTGATCCGGGAACCCCTTATCACGGGCACGACAAGCTCCCGAAGGACCGGGGCATGCCCTTCCGGCATCCCTTTGCGGTGGGGGAGCGACGCATAGTCGTTGTGGATCACCGGCCGGCGCTGATGGACGCAATCGACCCACACACCCGCCTCGCCGATTGCGTAGTGCAGGTTTTTCCCTTTCGCCGTGCAGAATTCCGCTTTTGTCCGGGTGGACCAGTTCTGGAGCGTGAGAGACTGCTGATCCTCTTCGACGAAGTGATAGAAACCGATGAGGCTGCCGCTCAAGCTTTCCGCTTCGTTCAACGTCTCCTCGAGCAGCTCGTCCAGCGAATGCGTCGCCGCGAATTGCAGCAGATGCAGGCGGGACGCGTTGACGGCGCCGTCGTGCGCGCGTTCGGCGCGGGTGCGCAGAGTGGCGATGCCGAACGCCATGTCCTCCGACAGTTCCGTGAGGAGCCGGATTTCTTCCGGCGTGAAGGCATCCGGTTCGGCGGAGTAGATCATGAATGCGCCGAAGACGTTGCCGTCGAAATCCTTCAGCGGCATGGCGATGGAGGAACGGTAGCCGCGGAGCAGCGCCTCCTCGCGCCAGGGGGCGACCTGGGGATCGGTCAGGAAATCCTTTGTGCACTGGTTTAGACCGCTCCGGATCGCCCTGCCGGCGGGGCCGCGCCCGCGTTCCGTTTCCGACCACGTGATCCTTGCGAAATAGAGGTACCCCTCCTCGACTCCGTACCATGCGGCCGGCCTTACCGTCTTTGCCTCGTCGTTTTCGGCGTACCCCACCCAGGCCATCCGATAACCGGCGTCGTCGCACACGATCCGGCAGATGTCGTTGAGCAGCGCCTGTTCCTCCTCCGCGCGGACCAGGACCTGGTTGCACAGGCTGATGGCGCGCAGTTCGCGGTTCAGGCGGCGCATTTCCTCCTCGGACCGCCTGCGTTCGGAAATGTCGCGGCCGATGGCGAGCGCCCCGATGATCCCGCCGCTCCGGTCGTGCTCCGGCACGATGGCATATTCGAGGAAGAGCTCCTTTCCGAAGGCGTTCACCCAGGAGAAGCTGCAGTTCTCGGTCGTTCCCTTCTCCAGCACGCGGCGCAGCTTTTGTTCGTATTCCGAGACGATGGGGTCGGGGACCCGGGCGATGGCGTGCGTGGGTACGTTGACGACTTCCTGCCTGGAAAGCCCGCTGGCCTTTTCCCAGCTCTGGTTCACGTATGTACGCCGCAACTCCTTGTCGTAGCGGACGATCAGATCGGGCATGTTGTCCAGGAGGGTATGGTATTCACGCTCCCGAAGGGTCACCGCGTCCTCCGCCCGCTTCCGTCCGGTGATGTCCACAAAGGTTGCGATCACATGGGAGACATCGCCTTGCCGGCCGCGCACGGGATCCGCGCTGGCCAGAACCCAGACCACTATTTCGGACCCGGTACGACGAACGCCCAAAACAACATCCCGCAACGGCTCCCCCGTGGCCAGGGCCCGGTGGGCCGGGTACTCTTCCCGCGGCATGACGCTGCCGTCCTCCCGCAGGAAGCACAGGCCCGGATCGGCGACCGGCTCTCCCGACGGCCGCGCTTCCGTCAGTCCGAGCAGCCGCCGGGCCTCTTCGTTTGCGACCAGTATTCGGGACCCGGTTCCGTGCACGATGATGGCGATATGGATCTTCCGGATCAGCTCCCGGTAGTTCTCCTCGCTGGTCCGTAACTGCTCCGTGCGTTCCGCAACGCGCTTTTCGAGGGATTCGTTGGCCTCGATGAGTTCCCGTTCCAGGCGCAGGAAATCGGTGACGTCGCGCATGACCGCAACCGCGCCGAGCTTCCGCCCGCCCGCATCCGTTATCGCGCCGCCGTTGGCCAGAATGAAGCGGGGGGCCTGGCCCTTGGCTATGATCGCCATGCCGGCATTCCTGACGGCCTTGCCCTCGTAGGCCATGGCCAGAGGGATCTCCTCGGCCGGCAGGGGCGTAACCCCGTCGTACCGGAAAAGGTCGTAATGCCGCGCCCAATCCCCCGGAGGCAGCCGCATCGGGTCCAGGCCATGCCATTCCCTCGCCGAGCGGTTGAACAGCGTCAGGGCGCCGCCGGCGTCGCAGGCGACCACCCCGTCCGCCATGTTTTCCAGCAGGCAGCGGTTGAACTCGTGTTCCTGGACCAATCGTTCTTCCGCCCGTTTCATGTCCCGGAAAATCAGGTCGAACGGCTGCTTCAATCCCGTCCTGATCAGGGCGCCGTATATCGCGAGGAAGCCGAAAATCTTGAAAAAGTGGCCGACGAGGTTGCTTTCGCCGTACACGTCCTCATACAACGTGAACGCCGCTTCGCTCGCGATGAAGAAGCCGATCGACATCAGAATCATCCGGAAAACTGTTTCCTCGAAGGCGCCGCGCTTGGCGAACAGGAGGAGGGCGCAGACCCCGAAGACGGCGCAGATCACATACTCGCTGAATTTCTTGAAAGGGGTCAGCCCCGTCCCTTCGAGAAAACAGGCCGGGAACACGTTCCACCAGAGGATGCTTGAGAGAAGCAGCGCCGACCACGCCGCGAAGCCGGCAAGGCAAACCGCCGGACCGATTCTTTTCGGCCGGTCCAGGAAATATAGCGCGACGAGCAGGGCGAAAGCCTGCGTGTACCTTGCCGCGATCCAGAGCTTCGTCGCTTCGGCTCCCGGCCCGAAGAGGGCGGGCATTCCTTTGTAGGACAACGTATGGACCAGGTCGATCGATCCGATGAAGAGAAAGGAGATCCCCATGATCAGCAGGAAATTGTTTCGGATCTGGCGCCTGAGGTTCCAGGTGAGGAGAAAAACGGTCAGAGCTATGACGATGCCGGAGAACTCCGCCAAAGTGTGGAACAGGAGGTAGTTCACCCGGGAAATGAAATACAGCCCCGCAAGCGCGGAAGCGAGAAGAAACGCCTTGGTCTGTCTCGACAATCCTCCGATGGCGGGGTCCTGGAAAGAGCCTTCCACGTTTTCGGCCGGATTCATCGTAAAGGCCCCCTTGTCAGCGGGTCAGGGCATGCAGGCGCTCCAGGCAGTCGGATGGATGGGGATTGCTATGCGAAACGATACGGCCGGGCATGAGGAAAAGAGGCTCCAATAACGCACCGATCCGGGAAGACAACGTTGCCCCCGGACGATGCCGGTGCGCGGATCAGTCATTTACATCGGATTGCCTCCCGTTTCAATGGTCTCGATGCATCATCGCGAATCTGCGATAAATTATACAATATTCCTTGAATTCATACGACAAATGCCGCTATTCCGCCAGCTTCAATTCCTCCCGGAGACGATGGACCTGCTTCCCGGTGAGATTCTTCCCGCGCTGGGCCTTGACCTCGTCCGCGGAGATCGGCTTGAAATCCTTCGGCAGCAGCTTGTCGTTCCCCCAGCTCGTGAGGATGTAGTTGAGGACCGCGGCGGCCTCTTCATCGCCGAGCGAGTAGAATTCGGGCATCGTCCCGTCGTACTTTATCTTCTGGCTCTTGATGGCGATCTTGCCCTGCAGCCCGTACAGCAGGACCTTTATGATGTAGGACCGGTCGCCCGATACGATCTCGGGGGCATGCGCCACCAGAGGCGGGTACATCCCGACCATTCCGGCGCCGTTACCCCTGTGGCAGGGGACGCAACGCTCGAAGACCTTCGCTCCTTCCGCCTGGCCCAGTGCCTGGCCGGGGATCGCCATCGTCAGCGCCAATGCCAGCAGGAAATTTTTTTGCATGACCGGTCTCCTGTCAGAAGAATTCCCTGAGGCTCTCGTCGATCCCCTTGAGGGTCTCGTACCAGAAATCCCGGGCGGCCTCCGCCTTGTCCCGCGCGAAGCGGTCGATCCACTCCGCAAGCTCGGGACGGTCGTCCCGGTCGACTTCCGCCTTGCGCTTGAGGAAGCTGTGCAGGAAATCGATGTTGCGCTCCGATTCCCAGAAGATCGGGCTGTTGCGGCTGTGCATCCGGCTGGCCAGCACGTCGATGGAATGGAGGAACTGCTCCTTGCGGCCGTAGAGGGAGCCCATCACCTGCGGGAGCATCTCCTCCGCCCATCCCCTGTGGAAGCGGCAGACGCCGAGGTTGTCGAGGATCAGCTCCGCCTTCATCCGCTCCGCGCACATCCTTCCGAGCACACGGGGAGGGATGAAGTCGTTGCTGTAAACCATGTAGTACTTCCCCATGATCGCCATCGGCGCCAGGACGCCGGATACCCAGTACTGGTTCGGCACCATCCATCCGCGGCGGCTGTAGGCGACGTAAACGAGCCGGTCGTGGAGCGCCTTCCCCTTCGCGCGGGAATGGATCCGGCTCCACTTGCGCACCCCTTCGCGGAAATCGAGGATGCCGCGGCGCTCGAGGATGGCGTCGAGCAGCTCGCAGCCGAGATCGGCGTTGTGCAGCGAGTCGCCGACGACGTCGAAATCCTCCATTTCCCAGCGGGGGAGCCGGTCGACCCCGAGCTCCTCGGGCGTCAGCGCCTTTTCGTCGAGCAGGTCCATGAGCCATGCGAGGACCCCGCCGCCCGAGATGGCGTCGAATCCCATGGCGTCGCAATGGTGGGCGAGTTTCTCCGCCGCGCGCTGGTCGAAGACGCCGCAGAGCGGGCCCATCGTCTGGTAGGGCTCGTAGTCCTTCTTGTAGATCCCGTTCATTTTCTTGCATACGGCGACGCACGGCTCCCCGCAGGTGGCCTGCTGTTTTCGCCGGATGGTTTCCTCGTTGAACTGCTTGAGGTAGTGGCCGACGATGAATTCCCGGTGGAGCCGCTCCCGCTTCTCTTCCGTCCAGAAGACGGTGCGGTAATTGAAGGCCAGGATCCTGCCGCCCATGGTGGCGTAGTTGACCCCGAAGGTGCCTCCGGTCCCCACCTTCTCGTCGTAGCGGTACTTGGCGGTCGCCTGCAGGTCCTTCTGCATCAGGCGCATGTCGTACTTGTTCCGGAACCACTCGTCGGCGACTGTCCGGTCCCGGAAGTCCTCGTCCACCGTCGTGCCGCCGTAGATGATCGCGGCGACGCCGTATTCCTGGAGCATGGCGCTGCCCAGGCCGCCCCGCCCCGCCCACGTGTCGACGTGGCCGATCTTTCCGTCCGTGATGGGGACCGACATGACTCCTCCCATGTCGGTGCGCAACGCCGCCGGGCCGACGGCGAGGATCCTCGGGTCGTTCTCGTAGCGCCCTCCGAACATCTCGTAGACCCGGTCCGTGAGCGCGTAGACCCCGGTCCGGCCCGACCTCCAGATCTCCTCGACATCGACAGGGACCACCTCGACGTCGATGTCCTCGCCGTGGGCGCGGTTCAGGTAGAGGACCGACGGGACGGGCGCCTTGCCCGCCAGGCTGAGCATGTTGATCCCGAGGTTGTCGAAGACCAGCCCGGCGCCGCCCATGGAGCTGATGTAGTGGCCCTGCCAGCAGGGGGAGCGGCCGGTCACCACCATGCGGTTGGAGCCCGGCAGGATGGATCCGGCGAAGAGCCCGACGCCGAAATTGAGGGTTCTCCGCTCGGAGGTCAGGTGGATCCCAAGGTCCACCGGTCCGAAATAGCGGTCGATGTCGTATTTCCTGATCCTGTAAAAACCGGTGGCCGGATCGACGAGCAGCACCCGCTGGCAGACGGTCATGGCTCATCTCCTGGGAAAGGCATCCATTCTCGATTCTCCGTGGAGGGCCGATGCAAGTCAATCGGTACGGCCCCAGAATTTTTTCGGAACATCGTTATATAGATTGTGATATAACGCCTCCCTGAAAAAACCCGCAGAAGGGAGATCGGTCCATGAAACGGTTTCCACGCGCGATCGGGACGACGTGTACCGCATTCGTTCTCCTTGTTATCCTTCTTGCCGCACCGGCCTTCGCGGAAGAGAGGCTCCGGATGTCCACCACGACCTCCACGGAGAATTCGGGGCTCCTCGCCGTGCTCCTCCCGCCGTTCGAGAAGAAGCACGGGTGCAAGGTCGACGTCGTCGCCGTCGGGACGGGCAAGGCGCTCAAGCTCGGGGAGGCGGGCGACGTGGACGTCGTGTTCGTGCACGCCCGGACGCTCGAGGACAAGTTCGTGGCGAACGGCTTCGGTGTCGACCGGAAGGACGTCATGTACAATGACTTCATTCTACTGGGGCCCAAGGACGACCCCGCCGGGGTGCTGAAGACCAAAACCGCCCCGGAAGCGTTCCGGGCGATCGCCGCGAAGGGAAGCCCGTTCATCTCCCGCGGCGACGCATCGGGTACCCATATCAAGGAGAAGGAGATCTGGGCCGCCTCCGGCACCGCTCCCAAAGGCGCCTGGTACATCGAGGCGGGGCAGGGGATGGGCGAGGTCATCATGATGGCCGACCAGAAGCGCGGATACGCCCTGGCCGACCGCGGGACGTACATCGCGTTCCGGAAGAAGTCCGACCTGGTCATCGTCCGCGAGGGAGACAGGGACCTGTGGAACCCGTACGGGATCATCCCGGTCAATCCGAAGAAGTTCGCGCACGCGAAATACGACCTCGCAATGAAGCTCGTCGATTTCATCACGGGGAAGGAAGGACGCGCCCTCATTGAAGGATTCAAGATCGAGGGGCAGCAGCTCTTCTTCGTCTACCCGGAAACGGCCGGGAAATAAGGGCGACGGCCCCTTCGGAGGATACCGGATCCGCCTCCTGGAAGAGATCGGACGGCTCGGATCCATCACGGCGGCGGCCCGCGCGGTCGGCGTCAGCTACAAGACCGCCTGGGACGCCGTCGATGCCATGAACAACGCATCGGAGCGGGACCTTGTCTGTCGGGTGGCCGGCGGCAGCGGCGGCGGGGGCACCACGCTCACCGAGGAAGGGAAGGAGACGGTCCGGAAGTGCCGCATCCTCCGGACCGAGCACGAGAAATTCATGGAGCGCCTCGATAGGCGGCTGGGAGGCGCGTACCGCTGTTATTCCATCTTTCGGGGGGTCGCCATGCGGATCAGCGCTCGGAACGTCCTTACGGGGAAGGTGCTTGAGATCCGGAAGGGGGACGTCAACTCGGAAGTGCTCCTGCGCCTCAAGGGCGGAGACACTCTCTGCGCGGTCATCACCAACCGCAGCGTCGAGACGCTGGGCCTCGCCGCGGGGAAGGATGCCTACGGGATCGTCAAATCCAGCGACGTGATCCTCGGAAAGGAGCTCCAGGGGACGAGGGTCAGCGCCCGGAACCTGTTGCAGGGAACGGTGGACCGGATCGTTCACGGCCCCGTGAGCGCGGAGGTCTCCGTCAAGCTGCCGGGAGGGTCGGTCCTTGCGTCCGTCATCACGGAGGGGAGCGCGAAAAGCCTGGAGCTGGCGCCGGGCGATTCCGTATGCGCCCTCGTCAAGGCGTCCAACGTGATCCTGGGCGTGGACGGCTGAGGAAGAGGGGGGCGCCTCCGCGTGGATTTTCTCATCTCCTCCCTTGCGACGGCCCTCCGGATGATCGGGGACCTTTCCCCCGACGTCGTGGACGCCGTCGGCACCTCCCTCTCCGTCTCCGCGGGGGCGACCCTGTTCGCCGCATTCCTCGGCATCCCGCTGGGGCTCGTCATGGGGCTTGCCGAGTTTCCGCTGAAGCGGTTCGCCATCACCGTCCTCAATACCCTCATGGCGCTGCCCACCGTGGTGGTGGGGCTCCTGGTCTACGGCTTCCTGAGCCGCCAGGGGCCGCTGGGGGCGCTGGGACTCCTCTTCACCCCGACGGCGATCGTGATCGGAGGGACGCTGCTCGCCGCCCCGATCGTCGCGAACTATGCCCTGGCGGCGGTCCGGGGAGCCGACCGGCGGATCCTTCCGACGGCGCTCACGCTGGGCGCCGGGCGATTGCGGGCCGCGGGGGCGCTGATCGGCGAGATCCGGTTCGGCATCCTCGCCGCGGTGATCGCGGGCTTCGGGCGCGTCATTTCCGAGGTGGGCGTGGCGATGATGCTCGGCGGGAACATCCGGGGATACACGCGGACGATGACGACGGCCATCGCCCTCGAGACGAGCAAGGGGGAGTTCGCCTTCGGGATGGCGCTGGGGATCCTGCTGCTTTCGGTTGCGCTGCTCGTCAACCTGTTCCTTCATTATCTCCAGCAGAGGTAGCCGCTTGGGGGATATCTACCGCCTGAAATCGGTCCGCCATCGGTACGGGAGCGCGACCGTCCTCGACATCGACGACCTGGCGATCGCCGAAGGCCGGCTCTACCACCTGACCGGGGCCAACGGCGCGGGGAAAAGCACCCTCCTGGGCCTCCTGGCGTTCCTCGTTCCTCCGACCTCCGGCGAGATCCTGTACGCCGGGGAGAGGGTCGAGTGGAAGAACGGTTCCGTGGAGCGGCTGCGCAGGAAAGTCACGCTGCTTCACCAGTCGCCGTACCTGTTCGGGGGGACGGTCCACGACAACGTGGCGTTCGGTTTGGCGGCGAGGGGGATCCGGGGGGAAGAACGGCGGCGGATCGTCGAGCGGGCGCTTTCGGCCGTCTCCCTCGAGGGGTTCGGCGACAGGAAGGCCCGGCAACTGTCCGGGGGCGAGACGCAAAGGGTGGCGATGGCCCGGGCCCTCGCCTGTTCTCCAGAAGTCCTTCTGCTCGACGAGCCGCTCGCGAACATCGACCGGGAGACCTCCGCGCTGCTGGAAACCGTGATCGCGTCGCTCCCCGGGCAAGGTACCACGGTCGTCCTGGTCACGCACGATCCGGACCACCGGATGCGCCTGAACGGAGAGACGATCATCATGGAAAAAGGAAGGATCGTTCCCCCCGCCTTCGCTCCCTCGATTTCCTGAGTCGCCTCGCGGCCGCGAGGCATGGATTTCCGGGCCGCCGGTCTTTATACTGTGCCCATGCCCTGTTTCGAGGAGGCGAGAAGAACCATCCTGGAAAACGTCCCGCGGCTCGGCGCGGAGCGGGCCGACCTGCTGTCGGCGGCGGGCCGCGTCGCAGCCGAGGAGGTGACGGCGCCGTGGGACATGCCGTCCTTCGACAATTCCGCCATGGACGGGTTCGCCGTCCGGGCATCCGATTGCCGCCCGGGAGACGTCCTTCCGGTCGCCGGCTATGTCCCGGCGGGGGAGAACGGGGCTCTCGAAGCCGTCCCGGGCGCCGCCGTGCGGATCATGACCGGCGCTCCGATTCCCGCCGGCTGCGACACGGTGATCCCGATCGAGGACACGGAGGAGCGGGCAGATGGGATCCTGCTCCGGGAGAAGATCGAACCGCGGCAGCATGTCCGTTTCCGGGGGGAGGACATCCGGCGGGGGGAGCGGATCGTCCAGGCCGGCGCCGTCCTGCGCACCCCCGAAATCGGCATGCTCGCCTCCTTCGGAAAGGCCTATGTGGCCGTCCACCGCCGGGCGCGGGTCGCCGTCCTTTCCACCGGGGACGAGCTGATCGAGATGGGGGAGCCGCCGGAGCGCGGAAAGATCGTCAACAGCAACGCCCTGTCGCTTGCCGCCGCCCTTCGGGAGATCGGCGCGGAGCCGCTCCTCCTCGGCATCGCCCGGGACAACCGGGAAAGCCACCTGGAAAAGATGGCCGCGGCGCGCGGCGCCGACGCCCTGATCACCACCGCGGGGGTTTCCGCGGGCGACCGCGACCTGGTGCGCGCCTGCCTCGCGGAGCTCGGCGTGCGGCAGCTTTTCTGGAGGGTGGACATCAAGCCGGGGGGGCCGTTCGCATTCGGCCTGATGGGGGAGATGCCGGTATTCTCCCTTCCCGGCAACCCGGTGTCGACCATGATCACCTTCGAGGAGCTGGTCCGCCCCGCGCTGTTGAGGATGATGGGGCGCCGCCGGGTGATCCGCCCCTTCGTGCCGGCGACGCTTCGGGCCGGCGCGAGGAAGAAGCCCGGCAAGGTCCATTTCCTCCGTGTGCGGGTCGAGTCGGAGGACGGCCGCTATTGGGCGGTCTCCGCGGGCGACCAGAACACCGGCATCCTGAAGACCATGGTCCGCGCGAACGGCATCGCGGTGCTTCCGAAGGACAGGACGGAGTTCGCCGCCGGCGAGGAGGTCCAGGTTCACCTGCTGCATGACGATCTGCAGATGACGGAGGATTGAGCCGTGCCTTTCAACCATTTCGACGACAGGGGCGCAGCGGTCATGGTCGATGTCGGCGGGAAGGAGCCCACGCACCGGACCGCCGTCGCCGAGGCGCGTGTCGCAATGCGGGCGGAAACCCTCGACGCCATCCTCGAAGGCCGGGTGACCAAGGGGGACGTGTTCGGAGTGGCCCGTGTCGCGGGGATCGCCGCGGCGAAACGAACCCAGGAACTGATACCGCTTTCCCATCCGGTGGCCATTCACCACGTCGCCGTCGACATCGCTTCCGATTCCGCGAAGGGAGAAGTCGTCGTCAGGGCGACGGTCCGGGCGTTCGAGCGGACCGGGATGGAGATGGAGGCGATGGTTTCCGCTTCGATCGCGGCCCTCACGATCTATGACATGTGCAAGGGCGCCGACCGGTCGATCTCCATCCGGGACGTATCGCTTCTTTTCAAGGACGGAGGGAAAAGCGGCGTGTACAGGAAAGGAGAGGGATTCCAATAAGAATATAAACACCGTTCTCTTATATATCGACACCTTCCGGGAAGCCGATTTCCGTAGTTTGTCGAGCGGTTCGTCCCGCGCGCCCGGTATTCGTTGACTTTCCTCCTTTAATGATGTTAGCTTCCTTTTCAAGACAGGTCTCGAGGAGTTTAATTTTTAAAACGACAGGTCCGTAAGCGTTTTCGTCGTCCGGGCTCGCCATGTCCTTCACAGGGGATCCGGGATTGAACGATTCATACGGCCGCAGGATTACCTACTTAAGGATTTCCGTTACCGACCGCTGCAACCTGCGATGCAGGTATTGCATGCCGGACGAATGTCCCCACACTCTGCCGCAGGAAAACGTCCTTTCTTTCGAGGAAATCCGCGCATTTGCGGATGCCGCCGTGAAGAACGGCATCGAAAGGATCCGGATCACCGGAGGGGAACCTCTGACGCGAAAAGGAATCACCGGACTTGTCGGGATGCTGAGGGGGATCGACGGACTGAAAGACCTTTCCATGACGACGAACGGAATTCTGCTGAAAGGATTCGCGAGGGAATTGAAGGTCGCCGGGCTGAACAGGGTGAACATCAGCCTGGACACCGTGGACCCGGAAAAGTACCGGTGGATCACCCGGAACGGCGACCTGCGGGAGGTCCTGCAGGGCATCGACGCGGCGGAAGAGGCCGGCCTGCTCCCGATAAAGATCAACTGCGTCGTGAAGGGATCATCCGGGGACGAGGACGCCGTCGGCGTCAGGGCCTTCTGCGAACGGAGGAAGCTCCAGGTCCGCTTCATCCGCGAGATGAACCTGGAGAACGGGGAATTCGCCGTCGTGGAGGGCGGGACCGGTGGCGACTGCAGGATCTGCAACAAGATCCGGCTGTCGTGCGACGGGAACTTCCGTCCATGTCTTTTCAGCGACCTGTCCTTCAATGCGAGGTCCCTCGGCGCGGAAGAGGCGTTCCGGACGGCGGTATGCGCGAAACCCAGGATCGGGACGCGGAGCTCCCTGAACAAGTTCAACCTGGTCGGGGGGTAGCCCATGGGCGCCGGGAAGGTCCTTTCCGTCAACGTCTCGGAAGAGAAGGGGACCGTCAAGCGTCCCGTGGCGGAGATCTTCCTCACGGAAACGGGCGTCCGGAACGACGCCCACGCGGGAAAATGGCACCGGCAGGTCAGCATGCTGGCGGCGGAAAGCGTCGAGAGGTTTTCGAAAGAGGCGAAACGGCCCATCGGGTACGGAGAATTCGCGGAGAACATCACCACGGAAGGATTGGACCTCCGCGGGTGCGGCATCTTCGACCGTTTCCGGATCGGGGAGGCGGAGCTGGAGCTGACCCAGATCGGGAAGGAGTGCCACGGGAACTACTGCGCCATCTACAAGGAAGTCGGCAACTGCGTCATGCCGAAGGAAGGGATCTTCTGCAGGGTGCGCAAGACCGGCGCGGTCCGGCCGGGGCAGGAGATCGTGCACGCCCCGAAAGTCGTGCGCGCCTTCGTCGTCACGTTGAGCGACCGGGCGAGCGAGGGAGGGTACGAGGACCGGAGCGGCCCGAAGGTCCGGGAGATCCTCGACGCCCACTTCCGATCCTGGTGCCCCCGGCACGAGATCGAACACGCCCTGATCCCGGACGACGCGGAAGCGCTGCGCCGGCTGCTGGCCGAACAGCGCGACCGGGAGACGGACTTCGTCTTCACCACGGGGGGGACCGGCATCGGGGAAAGGGACGTCACGGTGGAGGTCGTGTCGGGCCTGCTCGACAAGCGGCTCCCGGGGATCATGGAGATGATCCGCGTGAAATACGGCGCGGAAAATCCCCGCGCCCTGCTGAGCCGCAGCGTCGCGGGGGTCATGGGGAAGACGCTGGTCTACGCGCTTCCGGGAAGCGTCCGGGCCGTGGAGGAGTACCTGGGGGAGATCCTGAAGACCACGGAGCATTCGCTGTACATGCTCCATGGGATCGACAAGCACCGCTCATAGCCGATGAGGGCCCGCAGGCCATGAGAAGGAAGATCGTTCTCGGCCTGGCGGTTTACTCCGCCCTGTTTTTCTGCATGGGGCTGTACATCGTCTACACGATCCATGCGGACACGGAAAAGCTGAACGACCTCATCCAGCTCCACCAGGTCGAGATCCTCAGGGAACGGTTCCTCATCCAGATCAAGCGCGTCCAGGCCGACCTCGCCCTGAAGAACTCCCGCTTCTCCCGGTCGCTCGACACCATGGCCCTCGATATCCGGCACATGCGGGACGTGGTCGACGGCTGCTTCGGCTGCCATCATTCCCCGGGGGTGCAGGAGGGGATCGACGAGATCCGGCGCAGCATCGGGCACTACGAGGCCTCGCTGGACCGGGTGCTCGTCTCCCGGGAGAACGACTTCCTTCCGGCGGAAGAGGAGCACCGCGCCCTGCGGGACGGGGAGGTGCTGGTCGAGAAGGTCAGCGACATGGT
The DNA here is from genome assembly GCA_040758155.1 of Thermodesulfobacteriota bacterium. Lineage (NCBI taxonomy): Bacteria > Pseudomonadati > Thermodesulfobacteriota > Thermodesulfobacteriota bacterium. The sequence continues at coordinate 6,033 of JBFLWB010000183.1, read as the reverse complement.
CGCCCTCACCAACGCCCGCCTGAACGTGAAGACGAAGCAGGCGCTGCAGGACATCGGGAACTCGCGGAACTTCCTCTACGTCCTCCTCGCCGCGGGCCCCCTGCTGTCGTTCGGCCTGGCGGCGGTCTTCGTCAACGGCTTCTCGAAGTCCGTGGACCGGCTCCTGGAGGCGACCCGGAGCCTGAAGGCGGGAAATCTCGATCACCGGGTGGAAGGACTGGAGGACGAGTTCGGGGAGCTGGCGTCCTCCTTCAACAACATGGCGGGCTCCATCAAGGAGCAGATGCTCCGGATGCGGGAGGCGGAGCAGACCCTCGAGAACGCCAACCTGGAGCTGAAGCGGACGCAGGAACAGATGGTGAGGGCAGAGACGATGGCGGCCCTGGGGACCCTTTCCTCGGGAATCTCCCACGAGCTCAACACGCCCTTGAGCGTCATCCTGAACATGACGCAGCTCATCAAGCAGGAATCGAAGGACAACCCCGCCCTTCAGAAGGACCTGTGCGTCCTGGAGCGCGAGGCGAACCAGGCCGTCAAGGTCACGCGGAGCCTCCTCGGGTTCGCGCGTTCCGCCAAGTCCGTGAAGGAGCGGGTCGACGTGAACCAGGTCCTGGAGGAGCTGTTCAAGATCATGGAATTCCAGCCCTCCGCCCGGGCGGTGCGGCTGCACAAGGCGCTGGCGCGCGACCTGCGGCCCGTCTTCGGCAATTCGGGGCAGATCCGCCAGGTGTTCCTGAACGTCATCCTGAACGCGGTGCAGGCGATGCCGGACGGAGGGGAACTCGACGTCGTCTCGGCGAACCGGACCACGGAGGCGCACGAAGGCGTGGAGGTCATCATCTCGGACACGGGGTCGGGGATTCCCAGGGAGCACATCGACAAGATTTCCCAGCCGTTCTTCACCACGAAGGAGGAGGGCACGGGGCTGGGCCTCGCGATCAGCTACGGCATCGTCCAGGAGCATCAGGGCCGGATCGCCGTCGAGAGCGAGGTCGGACGGGGGACCACGGTGCGGATCTTCCTGCCGGACGGGGCTCCGTCGGAGGCGCTGCAATGAACCGGGAGATCCTGATCGTGGAAGACGACCGGAACCTGGCGATGGTCCTCTCGCGCGTCCTTGCGAAGGAAGGCTACGAGGCGACCGCCTGCCACACGGTATCGGAGGGGAAGGCGGGGATGAAGGGCGGCGCGGTCCCCGACCTGATCCTCACCGACATCTATCTGCCCGACGGATCGGGGCTGGAGCTGCTGGAGCACGCGAAGAGCACCGGGCAGGACGTTTCCGTCATCGTCATGACCGCCAACGCCACCGTGGAGACCGCCATCGAGGCGATGAAGATGGGAGCGATCGACTACCTGCTGAAGCCGTTTCCGGTGGAGGAGCTGCTCCTCACCCTCAGCAGGATCTGCAAGTGCCGCGCCCTGCAGGCGGAGAACCGGTACCTGAAGGAAGGACAAAGGAACCGGTTTTTCGAGACCGGCATCGTGGGCAACTCGGAAGGGATCCGGGAGATCCTTTCGGTCATCGCCAACGTCGCGGACAGCCGCGCAGGCGTGCTGATCGAGGGGGAAAGCGGGACCGGCAAGGAGCTCATCGCCCAGGCGATCCATTTCACCGGGAACCGGTCGGAGAAGATGTTCATCCCGATCAACTGCAGCGCGATTCCCGACAACCTCCTCGAATCGGAGCTGTTCGGCCACGTCAAGGGGGCCTTCACCGGGGCGCTGGATAACAAGCAGGGGCTGTTCCTTTCCGCGGACGGGGGCACCCTTCTTCTGGACGAGATCGGCGACCTGTCTCAGACGCTCCAGGCGAAGCTGTTGCGGGTGCTGCACGACGGACGGATCCGGCGCGTGGGGGACTGCCGGGAAATCGTTACGGATGTCCGGGTCATCGCCGCCACCAACAAGGAGCTGCCCGCCATGATCCGCAAGGGGGAGTTCCGGGAGGACCTGTATTTCCGGCTGGCGGTCATCCCCATCCGCGTGCCGCCGCTGCGGGAGAGAAGAGAGGACATCCCGATCCTGGTGGAGCATTTCCTCCGGCATTATTCCGAAGGGAAGGGGCCGCAGATCCGATTTTCGGACGAGGCGCTCGGGCTGCTCCAGGAATATTCCTGGCCGGGGAACGTGCGGGAGCTGAGGAACCTGGTCGAGCGGTTCAGCATCCTGAAGCGGGGGGGATTCATCGGCCGGGAGGACCTCCCGCCGGAGTTCCATCCCACGGACTCCCGGGTTTCCCGGGATGCCGCCGCGATGTCGGACTACCGCTCCGCGAAGCGGGAGCTCCTCGAGGATTTCCACCGGAGGATCGTCGCGGAGGCATTGAAAAAACACGGAGGGAACGTCTCCCGGGCTTCCGACTCCCTCGGACTGGACCGGGGGAACTTCCAGCGGATCATGCGGAGATGCGGAATCCACTCGTCCCGGTTCCGCGCGGAGGAGTAGCGGACCCGCCGGGGCTTCGCGTTACAGGCGGGTCATCTTTGACGCACCGCGCGCCGGATCCGGCGTCCGGATCCAATCACTCGCCCTCTTCTTGACGGCGGCGGTCCGCCGTACCGGATCTTTACCCACGCTCCTCTATATCCCCGGTAATACGACGTTTTTTTTCGAAAAGAGGCGTTCCCGCAAAATCGCAGTTTGAAAAATCCCCCCTTCCGGGGAGAGTGGTTGCGGGCATCCGCCGTCTCCCGGACCGTAAATTGCCCCCCCGCGTCCGGTTTGACGCATTTTAAGTTATCGAAAATAAACATGAAAGCGATATAAGGGTGCGTCATTTCCGCCCGGCGCGCGCAAAGTGTTTTCTGAAACATATTGATAAAACATGGTTTTTTCTCGGCATGCGGATTGCAATTTCTGCAAGAGAGAAAAAGAGACGGAGGTGTGCGGCATGAAGCTCACTCGCAGGAGCTTTATAAAGATCTCGGGCGCGGCGACCGCCGGACTGGCCTTGAACGGGATGGGATGGAACCTGCGTCCCGTCGAGGCTTACTCCTGGCAGCTCCGGACCCGCGACGCGAAGGAAACCCCCACGATCTGCTGCTATTGCGGGGTCGGGTGCGGGATCACCTGCCATACGGACGTCAAGACGGGCAAGGTGGTCTACACGGAAGGCGACGCCGACCATCCCATCAACCAGGGCGCCCTCTGCGCAAAGGGCACGGCCGTCTACCAGCTCGCCCGCAACGAGGAGCGGCTGACGCAGGTCTGGTACAGGGCGCCGTACAGCAGCAAGTGGCTCGTCAAGGACTGGGACTGGGCGCTCAAGCGGATCGCGGAAAACGTGAAGAAGAGCCGCGACGCCAGCTTCGTCGCGAAGGACGCCAAGGGACGTACGGTCAACCGGTGCGAGGGGATCGCGTCGGTCGGCAGCGCCGCCCTCGACAACGAGGAGCTCTGGGCCTACCAGGCGATGCTGCGCGCCCTCGGGCTGGTGAATATAGAGCATCAGGCCCGGGTCTGCCACAGCTCCACGGTGCCGGCCCTTGCGGAATCGTACGGCCGCGGCGCGATGACGAACCACTGGATCGATATCCGCAACAGCGACGTCATCCTGGTCATGGGCAGCAACGCCGCGTCGAACCACCCCATGTCGTTCCGATGGGTTTCGAAGGCCCAGGAGAACGGCGCGACGCTCATCAGCGTCGACCCGAGGTTCACCCGCACGTCCACCCTGGCGGACATCTACGCCCCCATCCGTTCCGGGACCGACATCGCCTTCCTGGGCGGGATGATCAAGTACATCCTGGACAACAACAAGTACTTCCGCGACTACGTGGTCAACTACACCAACGCCTCCTTCATCGTCGGGGAGAAGTACGGCTTCAACGACGGGCTCTTCTCCGGATTCGACGCCGGGAAGCGCGCCTACGACAAGTCCATGTGGGCTTTCGAGATGGACGCCAACGGCGTTCCGAAGCAGGACCCGACCCTCAAGCATCCGCGGACCGTCTTCCAGCTCATGAAGAAGCACTATGCCCGCTACACGCCGGACACCGTCTCCAGCATCACGGGAACGCCCAAGACCGATCTCCTCAAGGTATACAAGGCCTACAGCTCCACCGGCGTCCCGGACAAGGCGGCGACGATCATGTACGCCATGGGCTGGACGCAGCACACCGTCGGGGTCCAGTACATCCGCACCATGGCGATGATCCAGCTCCTGCTGGGGAACATCGGGATCGCCGGCGGCGGCGTCAACGCCATGCGGGGAGAGTCCAACGTCCAGGGCTCCACCGACCACGGGCTCCTGTTCCACATCCTGCCCGGATACCTTCCCGTTCCCAGCGCGTCGATCACGTCGCTGGCCGAGTACAACAAGAAGTTCACCCCCGTCTCCAAGGACCCGACGAGCGCCAACTGGTGGCAGAACCGGCCCAAGTACATCACCAGCTACCTGAAGGCGATGTACGGCGACAACGCCGTGCCGGAGAACGATTTCGGGTACGGATATCTCCCCAAGCTGGAGGACGGAAAGGCATATAGCTGGCTCGACATCTTCGACCGGATGTATGCGAAGGAGTACTCGGGCTTCTTCGCGTGGGGGCAGAATCCCGCGTGCAGCAGCGCCAACTCGAACAAGGTCCGGGCGGCGCTGGGGAACCTCGACTGGATGGTCGTCGTCAACCTGTTCGACAACGAGACGGCCTCCTTCTGGAAGGGCCCGGGCGTCGATCCCAGGCAGGTCAAGACCGAGGTCTTCATGCTCCCCTGCGCGGCCTTCATGGAGAAGGAAGGGTCGCTGAGCAACAGCGGCCGCTGGGTCCAGTGGCGCTACAAGGCGCAGGAGCCGCCCGGGGACGCCAAGCCCGACGGCGACATCATGGTCGAGCTGTTCCACGAGATCCGGGAGCTCTACAAGAAGCCGGATGCGGCCTCGGCGTATCCCGATCCCATCCTGAATCTCCGGATGGACTTCGCGGACAAGGGCAGGTTCGATGCGCACCGGGCGGCGAAGGCCATCAACGGCTACTTCACCCGGGACACGGTCGTCGGCGGCAAGGCGTTCAAGAAGGGCGACCAGGTGCCCGCCTTCGCCATGCTCCAGGCCGACGGCTCCACCGCCTGCGGGAACTGGCTCTACAGCCAGAGCTACAACCAGGACGGCAACAACATGGCCCGCAGGAACAACAAGGACGAGAGCGGCATCGGCCTGACCTCCGGTTGGGCGTGGGCCTGGCCGGTCAACCGCCGGATCCTCTACAACCGCGCTTCCGTGGATCCCACGGGCAAGCCTTGGAACCCGAAGAGGGTGGTGGTCGAGTTCGCGGGCGAAGTCAAGGACGGCAAGTACGTGTCGAGCAAGTGGAAGGGCGACGTCCCCGACGGGCCGTGGTACCCGCTGAAGAACCCCGACGGGACGGACCGCGCGGACGGGAAGAAGCCCTTCATCATGCAGACCCACGGCATGGGGCAACTTTACGGCCCCGGCCTGAACGACGGACCCTTCCCCGAGCATTACGAGCCGATCGAGGGCCCGGTGAAACGACATCCGTTCAGCTCCCAGCGGACAAACCCGGCAGCGGCCATCTTCACCTCGGACAAGGATGCCCTTCGTCCGCACGATGCCCGGTTCCCCATCGTCGCGACCACGTTCCGCATCACGGAACATTGGCAGACGGGCGTGCTCACGCGGTGGCTGCCGTGGCTGCTCGAGGCGGAGCCGGAAGTCTTCGTCGACATGAGCGAAGAGCTCGCCAAGTCCAAGAAGATCCGTAACGGCGAGAAGGTGGTGGTCGAATCCGCCCGCGGACACCTCGAAGCGGTGGCGGTGGTGACCTCGCGGCTGAGGCCGTTCACCATCATGGGCAAGCAGGTGCACCAGGTCGGGTTGCCCTGGCATTACGGATGGGTCTGGCCCAAGGATGGCGGCGACAGCGCCAACCTGCTGACCCCGTCCGTGGGCGACGCCAACACGAGGATTCCCGAGTCGAAAGCGTTCATGGTGGACATTCGGAAGAAGGCGGAGGTATAGCGCATGTCCGGAAAAAGCTTCCTCATCGACACGTCGGCCTGCATGGCCTGCCGCTC
>JBFLWB010000182.1 GCA_040758155.1 Thermodesulfobacteriota bacterium | reverse complement strand
GTTCTCTGCGCCGCGTTGCTTGCCGGATGCGCCACGGCAAACTCGATCGCGAATGCCCGGAAGCAGTTGGAGGCAGCGGACAAGGCCGGCGCCAAGTGGTCCGCCCCGCATGAATACTATGCTGCGGAGGAATACCTCAAGAAGGCGGTTCAAGAGGCGGAAGAGGGCAGCCCCCGGAAGGATGTCGACCGGTTCCTGAAGAAGTCGCTGGACTATTCCGCGGTGGCGCTGCAGTCGACCAAGGGAGGTGCGAAATGAGGAACCGTAGACTGACTCTTTTCCTTGCGGTCCTTGTCGCGGCTTTCCTCGTTGCCGGCTGCGCCGGCCAGATGCGCGCGCTCACCCAGGAGGAGAAAGACCGGCTCGACAACATCCAGGGCATGCTCGAGATGGCGGACGGGAAGGGCGCGAAGGAATGCGCCCCGAAGGAATTCGCCGTGGCCAAGGCGGACCTGGACTCGGCCCTGCTTAAATGCACCCAGGAATGGGAGAAGTGCAAGGCGGGCGCGAAGCCCGCGGCGGAGGGGCTGAAGGCCCAGCAGTCCGTCGATGCGTTGTTCAAGAAGCTGCAGGAGTGCGAAGACAGGAAGAAGGTGCCGATCTGCGGTCTGGTGGCCGAACCGGAAACCGTCGCCCCCGGGAAGTGCGCGACGCTGAAGTGGAGCGGGGAGGACGTCGAGATGGTGTATTTCGGCGCGGAGGACCCGAAGAAGAAGGACGGAGAGAAGCTGACCGGTTCCAAGGAAGTGTGCCCGAAGGAAACGACGGATTACAACATGGTCTGCAAGGGCAAGTATTCCACCAATTATGAATCCGTGAGCGTGAAGGTCGAGGGAGGCGGGAAATGAAGAAGCCGTTGTTCGCTTTATTCGCCATTGTTCTCTGCGCCGCGTTGCTTGCCGGGTGCGCCACGGCAAACTCGATCGCGAATGCCCGGAAGCAGTTGGAGGCAGCGGACAAGGCCGGCGCCAAGTGGTCCGCTCCGCATGAATACTATGCTGCGGAGGAATACCTCAAGAAGGCGGTTCAGGAGGCGGAAGAGGGCAGCCCCCGGAAGGATGTCGATCTGTTCCTGAAGAAGTCGCTGGATTATTCCGCGGTGGCCCTGCAGTCGACCAAGGGAGGTGCGAAATGAGGAACCGGAGCCTGATGCTATTCATTGCGGTCCTTGTCGCGACTTCCCTCGTTGCCGGCTGCGGTACCATGCGGACGCTCAAGCAGGATGAAAAAGACCGCCTGGAAAACATCCAGGGCATGCTCGAGATGGCGGACGGGAAGGGCGCGAAGGAATGCGCCCCGAAGGAATTCGCCGTGGCCAAGGCGGACCTGGACAGCGCCCTGCTCGAGTGCACCCAGGGCTGGGAGAAGTGCAACGCGGGAGCGAAACCCGCGGCGGAGGGGCTGAAGGCCCAGCAGTCCGTCGATGCGTTGTTCAAGAAGCTGCAGGAGTGCGAAGACAAGAAGAAGGTGCCGACCTGCGGGCTGGTCGCCGAGCCGGAGACCGTCGCCCCCGGGAAGTGCGCGAAGCTGAAGTGGAGCGGGGAGAACGTCGAGCTGGTGTATTTCGGCGCGGAGGACAAGAAGAAGAAAACCGGCGAGCCTCTGACCGGCTCCAGGGAAGTGTGCCCCAAGGAAACGACGGATTACAACATGGTCTGCTCGGGCAAGTATTCCACCAATTATGAATCCGTGACCGTGAAGGTCGAGGAGCCTCCTCCGCCGCCGCCTCCGCCGGCCCCGGCGCCGCCTCCCATGGCGGCTCCGCCTCCGCCGCCGGCCCCGGCGCCCGCCCCCAAGATGGTCGACAAGATGGCGCTCCGCGTCAACTTCGACACGGGCAAGGCCGTCATCCGGAAATCGGACGAAGCGGAGATGAAGAAGGCGGTCGATTTCCTGAAGAAATATCCCGATGCCAAGATCCACGTCGTCGGCTACACCGACAGCCGCGGCGGCGAGAAGTACAACATAAAGCTGTCCGACCAGCGGGCCGACGCGGTGAAGAAATACCTCATCGCCAACGCCGGAGTGAAGGCCGGCCAGATCACCTCCGAGGGGAAGGGCCCTGCCGATCCGATCGGCGACAACAAGACGAAGGAAGGGCAGGCCATGAACCGGAGAGTGGAGATCCAGATCCTGCAGTAAGGGATCCGGTTTCGCCGGAACGCGGTCGACGCGGCGTTTCCCGGGAGACCGGGGAACGCCGCGTTTTTCTCGAACGCGGTGAATCCCGGCGGCGGAAGGGAGACGAGAGCGATGAACCCGGAATCCTGGGCGGAGGGGGCGCTCCGGCGGCTGGAGCGGATCCTCGACCGCGCGGAGTCGCTTCTCGGAAAGGGGGAGGCCGCGCCGTTCGACCCGACGATCTTCCGGGACCACCTGGCGTTCCGCTGGGAGGCGGACGGAAAGACGGGGCGGATCGTGCCGGTGGAGCACCCGCACCGGGTCGACCTGACGCTGCTGGTCGGAATCGACGGCGCCAAGGCGGAGCTGGTCCGCAACACGGAGCAGTTCGTTTCCGGCGGCGGCGCCAACCACGTATTGCTATGGGGGGAGCGCGGAACGGGGAAGTCCTCCTGCGTCAAAGGGCTGCTGGGCGCGTTCGGGGAACGGGGCTTGAGGATCGTGGAGCTGGCCCGCTGGGACCTCTTCTCCTTCCCGAAGATCGCCGGCCGGCTCCGCGGGCTGCCGTACCGCTTCATCCTCTTCTGCGACGACCTCTCCTTCGACGAGGAGGAGGTGGATTTCCGGGGACTGAAGACGCTTTTGGACGGCGGGGTGGAGGAGCGGCCGGAGAACGTCCTCATCTACGCCACCTCGAACCGGCGCCACCTGATGCCGGAGCGCAGGGTCGAGCTGGGGGCGGAGGAGGAGATCCACCCCGAGGAGGCCGTCTCGGAGAAGCTCTCCCTCTCCGACCGGTTCGGCCTGCAGCTCGGCTTCTTCCGGTTCGACCAGGACACGTACCTCGCTATCGTGGACGAGTACGCGCGGCGCCTGAAGCTGGCGGTCGACCCGGAAACGCTCCGCGCGGACGCGCTGCGCTGGGCGCTTTCCACCGGGTCGCGCAGCGGCAGGACGGCGAAGCAGTTCATCGACGACCTCGCGGGGCGGATCGGGTCGCGCCGGGCCTGATCGCGTGCGGAAACCGCCGCCTGCCGCTACGAGGAGCGTGAGGAATGAGGATGATCCTGTACATCGCCCTGTTCGGCGCCGCGGGATGCCTGTCCCGATACTACCTTTCCGGGTGGGTCTATGACCTGCTGGGGACCGCGATGCCGTACGGCACCTTCGCGGTCAACGTGCTCGGTTCGTTCCTCGTCGGGCTGGTCATGGAGTTTTCGCTGCGCAGCTCCCTCGTATCCCAGGACCTGCGGGTAGGGCTGGCCATCGGGTTCCTCGGAGGATTCACCACGTTTTCCACCTTCAGCTACGAGACGGTCCGCCTTCTCGAAAGCGCCCGGTTCTTCCCGGCGCTGGTGAACGCGCTGTCCAGCGTCGTCGTCTGCCTGGTCTTTACGTTTATCGGGATCGCCGTCGGGCGTTCCCTGTGAAGGGAGGGAGGAGATGACCCGGCTCGTCGGACGGAACGTCCTCATGCGGATTTTCATCGGGGAGGGGGACCGGCACGGGATCCGCCTCCTGTACGAGGCGCTCGTGGAGATGCTGAAAAAGGAGGGATTCGCCGGCGCGACGGTCACCCGCGGCATCACGGGGTACGGCGCGCACAGCGTCTACCACACGGACAAGCTGCTGCGGCTCTCGAGGGACCTGCCCATCGTCATCGAGGTCGTGGACACGAAGGAGAATATCGATCGGGTGATGCCGAAGATCGACGAGATGATGACCGGCGGCCTCATCACGCTGGAGAAGGTCACGGTGATCCGGTACAGCCACAAGCACGAAAAATGATCCGATCAGGAGGATTCCCGATGCGTTCCGACACCATCAAGAAAGGATTCGAGCGCGCTCCCCATCGCAGCCTGCTGAAGGCGTGCGGCGTCACCGACGAGGACATGGGGAAGCCGTTCATCGCCGTGTGCAACTCGTTCGTGGAGATCGTCCCGGGCCACGTCCACCTGAACCGGGTGGGGGAGCACGTGAAGAAGTGCATCCGGGAAGCCGGCGGCGTCCCCTTCGAGTTCAACACCATCGCGGTGGACGACGGGATCGCCATGGGGCACGGCGGAATGCGCCACTCCCTGCCGACGCGGGAGATCATCGCCGACTCCGTGGAGGCGATGGTCAAGGCGCACTGCTTCGACGGGATGATCTGCATCCCCAACTGCGACAAGATCGTTCCCGGGATGCTCATGGCCGCGATGCGGTGCAACATCCCGACGATCTTCGTCTCCGGCGGCCCCATGAAGGCGGGCCGCACGAAGGCCGGCAAGGCGGTCGACCTGATCACCGTCTTCGAGGGGGTGGCGGCGCACAAGCTGGGCAACCTCTCCGCGGAGGGGCTCAAGGAGCTGGAGGACACCGGCTGCCCCGGCTGCGGATCGTGCTCCGGCATGTTCACGGCCAACTCGATGAACTGCCTGTGCGAGGCGCTGGGGATGGCGCTGCCGCGAAGCGGCTCCCTGCTCGCCGTGGATCCGAAACGGCAGGACCTGTACCGGGCCGCCTCGTTCCAGCTCATGGAGCTGGTCCGGATGGACCTTAAACCCCGCGACATCGTCACGCTCGAGGCGCTCGACAACGCCTTCGCGCTCGACATGGCGATGGGCGGATCGACGAACACGATCCTCCACACGCTGGCGATCGCCTACGAGGCGGGGATCCCGTACGATCTGGCGCGGATCGACGCCATCTCCCGGAAGACGCCCACCCTCTGCAAGGTGTCGCCGTCCTCTCCGTACCACATGGAGGACGTGGACCGGGCGGGGGGGATCCCGGCGATCCTCGCCGGGCTGTTCGAGCTGCCGGAGCTGATGCACCGGGGCTGCATCACCGTGACGGGGAAGCCGCTCGAGGGGAACGTGGCGGGGGCGGAGTCGAAGGACCCGGAGGTCATCCGGCCGCTTTCGAACCCGTACAGCGCGCAGGGCGGCCTTTCGATCCTCTACGGCAGCCTCGCCCCGGAGGGGGCGGTGGTCAAGACCGCCGGGGTGGACCCGAAGATGCTGGTCTTCGAAGGGAGCGCGGTGATCTTCGAGTCCCAGGAGGATGCGTGCGAGGGGATCCTGGCGGGGAAGGTCAAGCCGGGCGATTTCGTGGTCAGCCGGTACGAGGGACCCAAGGGCGGCCCGGGGATGCAGGAGATGCTCGCTCCGACGTCGTACATCATGGGGGAGGGGCTGGGGGACAAGGTGGCGATGGTCACCGACGGCCGCTTCTCCGGGGGGACGCGCGGAGCCGTCATCGGGCACGTTTCGCCGGAGGCCGCTGCGGGCGGCCCGATCGGGCTGGTGAAGGCCGGCGACCGGATCCGGCTCGACATCCCGGGGCGGACGCTGGAGCTCCTGGTCTCCGATGCGGAACTGGCCGAACGGCGCGCGAAATGGCAGCCGCTGAAGAAGCCGGCCCCCGTCGGATGCCTCGGTAAATACGCCTCCATGGCCACCAGCGCCAGCACCGGCGCGGTCCTGAAATGGTAGAATGATCCGTTCATTCAGGATCTTGGAAGGAGCCCGTCAGCACTGATGGACCTGTTCCAGAAACCGGTGTATCCCCGCGCCATCCAGGACGAGATGCGCCAGAGCTACCTCGATTACGCGATGAGCGTGATCGTGGGGCGCGCGCTTCCCGACGTCCGGGACGGCCTCAAGCCCGTGCAGCGCCGCATCCTCTTCGCGATGCACGAGCTGGGGAACGAATTCGGCAAGCCGTACAAGAAGTCCGCGCGCATCGTCGGCGACGTCATCGGCAAGTACCATCCGCACGGCGACAACGCCGTCTACGACGCCCTCGTGCGCATGGTGCAGGACTTTTCCCTCCGGTACCCGCTGGTCGACGGGCAGGGGAACTTCGGCTCGGTCGACGGCGACTCGGCGGCCGCGATGCGGTACACCGAGGTCCGGATGGCCAAGGTCGCGGGGGAGCTGCTCTCCGATCTCGACAAGGAAACCGTCGAAACGGTGCCGAATTACGACGGCTCGCTGCAGGAGCCGCGCGTCCTCCCATCGCGCATCCCGAACCTGCTGGTCAACGGCAGCGCGGGGATCGCCGTCGGCATGGCCACATCCATCCCGCCGCACAATCTCGGCGAGGTGGTGAGCGCCCTGCTCGCGCTGATCGGCGATCCCGAAATCGCCATCGACGGCCTGATGGACCATATCCCGGCGCCCGATTTCCCCACGGGCGGGATCCTCTACGGCCTCGAGGGCGTGCGCGATGCCTACCGGACCGGCCGCGGCTCCGTGCAGATCCGCGCGCGGGCGTTCATCGAGAAGGCGAAGAAGGGCGACCGCGAGTCGATCGTCATCACGGAGATCCCGTACCAGGTCAACAAGGCGCGGCTCATCGAGCGGATCGCGGAGCTGGTGCGCGACAAGGAGCTAGAAGAGGTATCGGACATCCGAGACGAGTCCGACCGCGACGGCATGCGCGTGGTCGTCGAGCTGAAGAAGGACGCCGTGGCCGAGGTCGTCCTGAACAACCTCTACAAGTCGACGCAGATGCAGGTCTCCTTCGGCGTGCAGCTCCTGGCCATCGTACAGAACCGGCCGCGGACGATGAACCTGAAGGAGCTCCTCGAGGAGTTTCTTGCGTTCCGGAAGGAGGTCGTCACCCGGCGGACCCTCTTCCTGCTGCGGAAGGCGGAGGCGCGGGAGCACATCCTCGAGGGGTACAAGATCGCCCTCGATCACATCGACGCGATCATCAAGCTGATCCGGGCGTCGAAGGACCAGAAGGAGGCGAAGGACGGGCTGATGACGAAGTTCCGCCTGTCGGAGATCCAGGCGCAGGCGATCCTCGACATGCAGCTTCGCCGTCTCACGGGGCTCGAGCGGGAAAAGATCCTGCAGGAGCTCAAGGAGGTGCGCGAGGAGATCGCGCGGCTCAAGAAGATCCTCGCCGAGGAGTCGGAGCTGCTGCGCGTCATCGCCGAGGAGTTCCGCCAGATCCGCGAGGCCTACGGCGACGCGCGCCGCTCCGAGATCCAGCGGGAAACGAAGGACCTGCGGCTCGAGGACCTGATCGTGGACGAGGAGATGGTGGTCACCGTCTCCCACTCCGGCTACATCAAGCGGAACCCGATCAGCCTCTACCGGACGCAGCGGCGCGGCGGGCGCGGGAAGGTCGGCATGGGGACCAAGGAGGAGGATTTCGTCTCCATGCTCTTCATCGCCTCGATGCACACCTACGTCCTGTTCTTCTCCGACCAGGGGAAGGTGTACTGGCTCAAGGTCCACGAGCTGCCCGAGGCGGGGCGCGCATCCAAGGGGCGCGCGGTCGTGAACCTGCTGTCGCTGTCGCCGGGCGAGTCGATCTCCTCGATCCTGCCGGTGCGGGAATTCGAGGAGGGGAAATTCATCGTCACCGCCACCGCGCAGGGAACCATCAAGAAGACGGAGCTGATGGAGTATTCCCGGCCGCGGTCGGGCGGCATCATCGCCATGGGACTGAACGAGGGGGACCGCCTGATCGCCACGGCGATCACCACGGGGAACGAGGAGGTGTTCCTCTCCACCCGGCAGGGGATGTCGATCCGCTTCCACGAGGAGGACGTCCGCCCGATGGGCCGCTCCGCGGTAGGCGTGCGCGGGATCGACCTCGAGGAGGGCGACGTGGTCGTGGGGATGGACATCCTTCGGCCTCAGGGGACGATGCTGACCGTCACCGAAAAGGGGTACGGGAAGCGGACCGACGTGGAGGAGTACCGGAAGCAGTCGCGCGGCGGAAAGGGCGTGATCACCCTCAAGGTGACGGAGAAGACGGGGCCGGTGACCGGGGTGTGCCAGGTGCTCGACACGGACGACGTGATGCTGGTCACCGACGGCGGGAAGATCATCCGCATGGCGGTGGGGGAGATCCGTGTGATCGGCCGGAACACCCAGGGAGTGCGGCTCATCGGGCTGGAGGAGAAAGAGCGCGTTTCCTCGATCGCCCGGCTGGCGGAGAAGGAAGAGTGAGCGATGCCCCGCGGCGGGACCGGGAGGCGGCTTAGCCTCCTTCTGGTCTGCGCGCTCCTCCTCGCGGCGGGCTGCGCGGACCTTGCGGGGGAGCGGTACGAGCGGGCGGAGAAGGAGCTGCTCGCCCGGCGGATGGAGTCCGCCCTCGAGGGCTTCCGCGCGACGGCGCGGGAGCATCCCCAGTCGCGGCACGCCCCCGCCGCCCTGATGCGCCAGGGAGACATCTACGGCGCCTACTTCCGGAACTTTCCCGCGGCGCTCGAAGCGTACGATTCCCTCGTGTTCAATTACCCGAGGGCGGCCGAGGTCCCGCCGGCGCTGTTGCGCAGCGCGGAGATCCATCTCCTGCAATACATGGACGGGGCGGCGGCGGCCGGAAACCTCGAGCGGATCCGGAGGGAGTTCCCGGGGTTCGAGCGGATGGACGAGGCGCTTTTCCTGCTGGCGCACGCCTACGGCGCCGCGGGGGAGGTCGACCGGCAGACCGCGGTCCTGGCCGAGCTGGTCGAGCGGCATCCGCGGTCGAACCGGGCGCTCGAGGGGCGGTGGATGCTGGCGCACGCTTTCCAGGGGCAGCGCAGGTACGCCGACGCGGAGCGGGAGTTCCGCAAGCTGCTGTTCCTCGCCCCGGACCGGAAGACGGCGGTCCGTGCCCGCTGGGGGGTGGCACAGTCCCTCGAAGGGATGGGCGACCTTCCGGGGGCGATCGCGCAGTACGAGGCGTTGAGGAACGACTGGCACGATCCGCGGTACGTGGCGGAAAAGCTCCAGCGGCTGAAAGCCCGCGCCGGGGCGCCGGAGCGGGGGAAGGAGAGAGGAAACCGGTGAACGGGGAGCGGAAGGAAACGATCGCCGTCATAGGGGGCGGGTCGTGGGGCACCGCCTTCTCGGCCATGCTGGCGGGGCGGCACGAAGGCGTCGTCCTCTGGGCGTATGAAAAGGAAGTCTGCGATTCCCTGGAACGGTACGGGGAGAACCGCCTTTTCCTCCCCGGCATCCATGTGCCGGACGGGGTCCATCCGACGAACGACCTCGAGGAGGCGGTCTCCGGGAAATCCATCGTGGCGTTCGCCGTGCCTTCCCACCACCTGCGCGGCGTGGCGGGGAAGGCGGCGCCGCACCTTTCCCCGGGCGCGTGCCTCGTCTCCCTGGCGAAGGGGGTGGAGAACGGGACGCTGTGCCGGATGACCGAGGTGATGGCCGAAGTGTCGCCCGCGCACGCTCCCCGCGTGGCGGCCCTTTCGGGCCCGACTTTCGCCCTCGAGGTGGCGCAGGGGAAGCCGACGGGGGCCACGGTGGCCGCGCGGGACCTCGCCGTCGCCCGGCGGCTGCAGGAGGCGCTGTGCGGGCCGCGCTTCCGCATCTACGCCGACGACGACGTCGTCGGGATCGAGATCGGCGGGGCGCTGAAGAACGTGATGGCGATCGCGGCGGGGATCTGCGACGGCATGGGGTTCGGGCACAACGCCCGCGCCCTCCTCATCTCCCGGGGGCTGGCGGAGATCACCCGGCTGGGGGTGCACCTCGGCGCGCACCCGCAGACCTTCTCGGGGCTGTCCGGCATGGGGGACCTGGTGCTCACCTGCACCGGCGATCTCTCCCGCAACCGCACCGTGGGGACGCGGGTGGGGCGCGGGGAGCCGGTCGAAGAGATCCTCGGGGGGATGACGATGGTGGCCGAGGGGGTCCGGACCGCCCGGTCCGCGGTGGAGCTGTCCCGCCGCACGGGCGTTTCCATGCCCATCTCGGAGCAGGTGTTCCGCATCCTACATGAAGGAAAGGGCGCCGGCGAGGCGGTGGCCGAGCTGTTCGCGAGGGCGCTGAAGCGGGAGAAGGAGTAGCGCCGGAGGAATCGAAATGGACGAAACCGCGCTGAAATACGAGATCCGCAAGCTTCTCAAGAAAAGGAACGCAGTCCTTCTGGCGCACAATTACCAGCGGGACGAGGTGCAGGAGATCGCGGACATCACGGGCGACTCCCTGGGGCTCTCCATGGAGGCGGCGAACACGCAGGCCGACGTGATCGTCTTCTGCGGCGTCCACTTCATGGCGGAGAGCGCCTCGATCCTGTCCCCGGACAAGACCGTCCTGCTCCCCCGGGAAGAGGCGGGCTGCCCGATGGCGGACATGATCACCGGCGACGACCTGGTGAGGTACCGGAGGGAGCGCCCCGAGGCCGTCGTCGTTACATATGTCAACTCGTCGGCGGAGGTGAAGGCGCTCTCGGACATCTGCTGCACGTCCGGCAACGCCGTGAACGTCGTCCGGTCGATCCCGGCGGGGAAGGAGATCTTCATGGTCCCCGACCGGAACCTGGCGCACTACGTCCGCAAGGCGTCGGGCCGGGAGATTTCCTGGTGGGACGGCTATTGCCCCACCCACGACCGGCTGACCTTGGAGGCGGTGGAGGAGGCGCGGAAGGCGCACCCCCACGCGGTCCTCGTCGTCCATCCCGAGTGCCCGCCGGAGGTCGTGGAGAAGGCCGACGCGGTACTTTCCACCTCGGGGATGCACGGGTATTGCCACCGCTCCCCTGCGCGGGAATTCATCATCGGCACGGAGCGGGGGATCCTGTACGGACTGCAGAAAGAGAATCCCGGGAAGCGGTTCCACATCGCCTCCCCGCGTCTGATCTGCCCCAACATGAAGCTCATCGCCCTGGAGGACGTCCGGGAGGCGCTCATTTCGATGTCCCCGGAGATCCGGGTACCGGAGGACGTGCGCCTCCGGGCGAAGTCGGCGCTCGACGCGATGCTGGCCGTACCGCGGGATGCGGCGTGAGCCGCAGCCCGGCGGAGTAGAGGGGGACATACGGTAGAGGGGGACATTCTTGATCTTATTGGGGATGAAGGGGAAGAGTGTCCCCCGCCAGTGTGCAGGTGTGTCCCCCCCCAGCTGATATGATCACGCTTTCCCTCGAACACGTCGCGCTCGCCCTGGCGAAGGGCGGGGCGCCGCCCTGCGTCCAGTGGATGCGCGTGCCGCCCGGCGCCCGCGCGTTCCTCGCCGCGCGCCTGTTCTCCCGTCTCTCCCGCACGGTCCTGTTCCTGTGCCCGGACGGGAAGGAGGCGGAGGAGTCGGCAAGGGAGCTTGCGGCCTGGCTGGGGCCCGGCGCCGTGTTCCCTTTCCCGTCCGTCGAGGTGGAGCCGTACGAGCCGATCTCCCCTTACCTCCCCGCGGTCCACGACCGGATGCGGGCGCTGCACCGGATCCTGTCGGGTCCCCCCGCCGTGGTGGTGGCGTCGGCGGAGGCGGCGGTCGAGAAAACCGTCCCGCCGGAGATCTTCCTCGAAGCGGTGGAGACGGTCGCGCCGGGGGCGCGGATCGACGTGGAGTCCTTCTCCGCGAAGCTCGTATCCGTCGGATACGCCCGGCTCCCCGCGGTGTCGGATCCCGGCGATTTCGCCGTGCGCGGCGGGATCGTCGACGTGTACAGCCCCGCGCACCCGCTGCCGGCGCGGCTCCTGCTGGACGACGACCGGGTGGAATCGGTCCGGTGGTTCCACCCGCAGACGCAGCGCACGATCGCCGCGGGGGCGCGCGCCGACGGGGAGCCCGACCGGCTGACCGTCCTCCCCTGCTCCCAGGTGTTCACCCGGGACGAGTTCCTCGCCTCCGCGGCCGCGGGGCGGGAAGGGCTCCCCTGGGCCGGGACGATCCGGCAGGGGATCCGCTTCCACGGGGTGGAAGCGCTCCTTCCACGGCTCTACGGCCGCGCCGCTTCGGTTTTCACCTACCTGCCCGCGGCTTCCGTCGCGATCGCGGCGGACACCGTCGCGTGCCTCGCCGCCGTCCGCAACTTCTTCGCGGAAGCGCTGGAGAACTGGACGCTGGCCGGGGAGGAGGCCGGCTTCCCGCGCCCCGAGGAGCTGTTCGTTCCGGAAACGGAATGGCTGGAATCGCTCTCCGGCGTCCCGCTCCTGGCATTCGACCGGATCGAGACGCCTCCCTTCCGGCGGCCGGATCCGCTGCGGGGGGACGCCGCGGTGGAGGGGAACGAGGACATCCGCAGGATCACCGCCTCCTCGCCTTCCGAGGGGCTGCTTTATCCTCTTGCCTCCGAGGCAAGGGAATGGTGGAAGCGGGGGGAGACGTTCGTCGTCAGCTCCCTCTCGCCTTCCCACGTGGACCGGATGGAGGACCTTCTCTCGCGGTACGCCCTCCCGGTCACCCGGGTCGACTCGCTCCGGGAGGCCGCCGGTCGCGACCGGGGGGTGTTCCTGTGCGCGTCGGAGGTGACGCGGGGATTCCGCGCGCCGGAACTCGGCGTCGCCGTGGTCACGGAGACCGAGATCTTCGGGGAGAAGACCCGTGCGCGGCGTTCCCGGCCGGAAGGCCTCGCCGTACCCGAGGAGTTCTCCCTGGCCGACCTGCGGGTGAACGACCCGGCGGTGCACGTGGACCACGGCATCGGGATCTACCGGGGGCTGCTGCGCCGGAAGGCGGCCGGGACGGAGGGCGATTTCCTCGTCCTCGAGTACGCGGGGGGCGACCGCCTCTTCGTCCCCGTGGAGAAGATGTCGCGCGTGCAGCGGTACGTGGCCTCCGGCGAGGGCGGGGCGCGGATCTCGAAGCTGGGCGGCACCGCGTGGCAGCGCGCCCGCAGGAAGGTCCGCGACGAGCTGCTGGCCATGGCGCAGGAGCTGATCGACCTGCAGGCGAAGCGGCAGGTCGCGGAGAAGGCGCCCGCCTCCCCGCCCGACGCCGTCTTCCGGGAGTTCGAGGCCGCCTTCCCGTTCGAGGAGACGCCGGACCAGGAGGAGGCGATCCGCGCGGTGCTCGCGGACCTCTCCTCCGGGACGCCGATGGACCGGCTGGTGTGCGGCGACGTGGGGTACGGCAAGACGGAAGTGGCGATCCGCGCCGCGTTCAAGACGGTCATGGACGGGCGGCAGGCGGCGATCCTCGTCCCCACCACGGTGCTCGCGGAGCAGCATCAGCAGACCTTCTGCCGCCGGCTGGCGGGATATCCCGTGCGGGTGGAGAATCTCTCCCGCTTCCGGAACCGGAAGGAGCAGGCGGAGGTGGCGAAGGGGCTGGCCGCGGGCACGGTGGACATCGTCATCGGGACGCACCGGCTGCTGCAGAAGGACATCCGGTTCAAGGACCTCGGGCTGGTCGTGATCGACGAGGAGCAGCGGTTCGGCGTCGCCCACAAGGAGAAGCTTAAAAAACTGCGCGCGACGGTGGACGTGCTGACCCTTTCCGCCACGCCGATCCCGCGCACGCTCCACATGGCGTTCTCGGGCTTGAGGGATGTCAGCCTCATCGCCACGCCGCCCGAGGACCGGCTCTCCATCCGGACGTTCGTCGTCCCCTTCTCGGAGGAGACGATCCGGGAGGCGGTGGAGCGGGAGATCCGCCGCGGCGGGCAGGTCTTCTTCGTCCACAACCGGGTGCAGACGCTCCCGTCGATGGAGCGGTTCCTGCGCGGGATCCTCCCATCGGCAAGGATCGCCGTGGGGCACGGGCAGATGGAGGAGGAGAAGCTCTCCCGCGCGATGGACGATTTCTCGGCCCGGCGCGCGGACATCCTCCTGTGCACCGCCATCATCGAGGCGGGGCTGGACCTGCCCAACGCGAACACCATCCTGGTCAACCACGCGCACCGGTTCGGGCTGTCGCAGCTCTACCAGCTCCGGGGGCGCGTCGGGAGGGACCGTCACCGGGCGTATGCCTATTTCCTCGTTCCGAAGGACGTCTCTCTCACGAAGGACGCCATGAAGCGGCTGGCGGTGCTGGAGGAGCTCACCGAGCTGGGCTCGGGTTTCCGGATCGCCTCCCACGACCTCGAGATCCGGGGGGCGGGGAACCTGCTGGGGAAGGACCAGTCCGGCCAGATCCACCAGGTGGGGTACGAGCTGTACACGCAGCTCCTCGCCGAGGCGGTCGCGGAGATCTCGGGGAAGGCGGCTGCCGGGGAGGAGGAGCCCGAGCTGGAGCTGCGGATTCCGGCGTTCCTCCCCGACGACTACATCCCGGAGGCCGGCGTGCGGCTGGAGTTCTACCGGAAGCTTTCCCTGTCGCGGACCGTGGACGCGGCCGACGAGATCGAGATGGAGCTGCTGGACCGCTTCGGGCGGCTCCCCCAGCCGGCCCGCGCGCTGTGCGACCTGGCGCGGCTGCGCGCCGCGATGCGCGAGGCGGGGGTGGCGGAGCTGAAGCGGGGCGACGGCGCGCTGTTCCTGTCGCTGTCCCCCCATTCGGCCTTCGACCGGAGTAAACTGGTCGAATGGATTACGAAGGAACGGAGGACCTTCTCCTTCCTGAAGGGGGAGGTCCTGTCGATGCGCCTTCCGGGGGAAGCGCCCGCGGAGGTGCTTTCCGCGGCGAAAATCCTGTTGAACCGCTTCGGTGCGGGAACTAACATATGAAATTCACCGGGGGAGGCTGCCAATGCGTAAAGTGCTGATTCTCGGCATGGTTTGCGCGGTCGTGCTGTCGGCGTGCGGCGATGTCCCCGGGCGGGGGAAGCAGGGGAAGGTCCTCGCGCTGGTCGACGGGGACGCGATCACCGAGGAGATGCTCCTCAAGGAGGTCGAGGGGCTTCCTCCCTACGTGCGTCCGATCCTCGACACGCCCGCGGGACGGGCGCGGTTCCTGGACAGCGTCATCACCCGGGACCTGCTGATGCGGGAGGCGCTGCGGCGCGGCCTCGACCGCCGCCCCGACGTGGCCAGCCAGATCTCGATGAAGCGCAAGTCGATCCTCCTCGAGGCGCTTCTGAGGGACGTGGCCGCGACGGCGCCCGGCCTGTCCGACGAGGCGCTGCGGAAGCTCTACGATTCCTCCCGGGAGCAGTTCCGCGTCGGCCCGACGGTGAAGGTGAGCCACATGCTCTTCCGGGACCGGAGGCGGGCGGAGGAGATGCTCCGTCGGGTGAAGGAAGGCGAGCCGTTCGAGGCGCTGATGAAGGAGATCGGCGCCATGGAGGGGGAGGTCGCCGCGGACCTGGGGGACATCGAGCGCGGAAACTTCGTCAAGGAGTTCGAGGATGCCGCCTTCGGGGCCCCCGCCGGCGGGGTCGTGGGGCCCGTGAAGACGACCTACGGCCACCACCTGATCAAGGTGTACTCGAAAAAGCCCGCGGGCGTCCGCAGCTTCGAGGAGGTGAAGCCGCAGCTTCTCGCGGAGCAGCGGGAGATGGCGCAGCGCGAGGCTTTCGAATCGCTCGTCGCCGGCCTCAGGAAGTCGTCGAGCATCCGCATCCTGTCCGATGCGGGGCAAGGGGGGAAGGGAGCGCCGGCGCCGCAGGCGCCCGGGAAATGACCTTCCGGCTTCCCGCGGCGTGGGCCGCGGCGCTCGCCGTTCTCGCCGCGGTGGCCGGATCCTGCGCGCGGGAGGCTCCCGGGCGGTCCGACGCGGAGATCGTGGTCGCCGAGGTGGACAACGTCTCCGTCTCCCTTCGGGACGTGAAGGCCGAGATCCTGTCGGCGCGCGGCTATTCGCCGGCCCTGGAGGAGCGGGGGGCCGACCGGGCCGAGGTGTCCGAGGCGATCCGGGCGCTGGTCGAGCGGAACGTCGTCCTGCGGGAGGGCGCCCGCCGCGGGATCACGGTCCCCTTCGCCGCCCTCGAGGAAGAGGTGACGCGGTACCGGGCCGACTTCCCCGAGGGGGGGCTGGAAAAGGCGCTGGTCCAGGTGGGAATGAGCGCGCAGGAATGGCGGGAGCGGGTGCGGGGCTCGCTCCTCTACCGGAGATCGGCCGACGCCATCG
>JBFLWB010000181.1 GCA_040758155.1 Thermodesulfobacteriota bacterium | reverse complement strand
GACGGGACCGCGCCGGACCCGCACTGCGAGGACCGCGCGGTCCGACACCCGCTCCGCCCTTAAGGCCGCCCCCGGGACGGAGAACGACTCTCCCGCCGCGGGAATCCGGCCGGCGAGGGAAACGAGGAACCCTCCCACGGTCGTGTAGTCCCCCTCCGCCAGCCGGATGCCGGTCTCCTCCACGAAGCGCCCGACCTCCATCCGGCCGGGGACTACGTACTCGTCGTCGGAGACCTTCGTATAGTATTCCATGCGGCGGTCGTATTCATCCTCGATCTCCCCGACCACCTCCTCCACCACGTCCTCCGCGGTGACGATGCCGGTGACGCCGCCGAACTCGTCCACCGCCACGGCGAAGGAGGTGCGCGCGTTCCGGAACGCGCGAAGCAGCTCGTCGAGCGGCATGAGCTCGGGGACGAACAGCGGCTTGCGGAGGAACGGCAGCACGGACGCGTCGGGCGGGTTCCCGGCGATGTCGAGGACGTGCAGGTAGCCCACCACGTGGTCCACGCGCTCCCGGTAGACGGGGTAGCGCGAGAAGCCGCTGCGGGCTGCGACGCGCGCCGCGTCCCGGCAGGAGGCGCCGTCGGGAAGGGCGACGACCTGGGCCAGCGGCCGGAAGACGTCGGCCACGCGCGTCTCCCCGAAGTGGAACACCCTTCGCACCATCACCCGCTCGTGCGCCTCCACGTCGGACTCCGCGCCGAGCGTCATCCGCAGCATCACCGCCAGCTCCTCCCGGGTGATCAACACCCGCAGCGGCGGGACGCCTCCGAACGGGACCGCGATCGCCCGGGCGATCCAGGATGCCGCGGTGACGACCGGGTAAAGGAGGACCTGCGAGATGCGGATGATCCCCGCGGCCGCGCTCACCAGGCGGTCGGCGCGCTGCCGCGCGAACGTCTTCGGGACCACCTGCCCCAGCAGGATGACGAGCGGGGTGACGATGCCCACGGAGATCCACGGCGCGTAATCCCCGAAGGACTCGAGGAGGCGCGAAGTGGTGAGGACGCTGCCCAGGGCGATGAAGATGTTGGTCGTGGTCAGCGTCGTCGCAAGGATGCGGTCGGGCTGCGCCAGGAGGGAAAGGGCGCGCTTCGCCCCCCGCTCGCCGCGCGACGCGCGCTCCTTGAGCCGGTGGCGGTCCGCCGAGACGAGCACCATCTCGGACCCTTCGTAGAGCCCCTGCCCGAGCAGGCACAGGGCGATGAAGACCGCCAGCTCCATGCCTACTCCTTCTCTCCCGGGACCGGCTCCGCGGGGACCGGCTGCACGCCCACCTCGACGATCCGGACCCCCTTCAGCTTCTCCACCGTGACCCGGAGCCCCGAGACCACGATCGTATCGCCGCGCGCGGGGAGCCGCCCGAACTCGTGCAGAAGCAGCCCCGCGACGGTGTCCCACTCCTCGTCCGGCAGCGCCGTCCCGAACGTGTCGTTGAACCGGTGGATCGGCGTCTTCCCGAGGACGCGGGAGGAGCCGTCGGGGCGCGGCACGATCTCCTTCTCCTCCCGGTCGTGCTCCTCGTGGATGTCGCCGAACAGCTCCTCCAGGACGTCCTCCAGCGTGATGATCCCGACCTGCTCGCCGAACTCGTCCACCACGACGGCGATGTGGACCTTTCTTCGCTGGAACTCGCGCAGCAGCAGCGGCAGTTTCTTCGTCGAAGGGACGAAATAGGCGTGGCGCATGAGCCGTTCCCACTGCGGCGGCTCCCCCCCTTCCGACATCTGCCGGAGGAGGTCCTTGAAGTGCAGGACCCCCGCGACGCGGCGGCGCTCCCCCTCGTACACGGGGATCCGCGACTTGCGGTATCGGCGGTACTGCGCGATCAGATCGTCGTACGGCAACCCCCTCGGGACCATGAACACGTCGGGCATCGGCGTCATGATCTCCGCGGCTCGCTGGTCCGTCATCTCGAAGATATTGTGGATGAGCTCCTTCTCGCCGGGATCGAGGGTGCCGGTCTCCTCCCCCACGTCGACCATCGCGCGGAACTCGGCCTCCGAGATCCGCTCCCGGGATTCCGTCTCTCCCCCGGCGCCCAGCAGCCAAAGGATCCCGGACGAGAGCTTCCCGATGACGAACCGCAGCGGCGCCACCAGGCGGGAGAAGGCCGTCATCGGGCCCGCGAGCAGCAGCGAGAACGCCTTCGCCCGCGGCCAGACGACGCTCTTGGGCGCGATGTCGCCGAGGATGAGGATCCCCAGCGCTCCCGCGGCGCTCGCGACGATCTCTCCGATCCCCGGAGCGAGCAGCGGGAGGAGCAGGGCGGCGAGGACCGCGGAGATCGCGACGTTGACGATCTCGTTGCCGATCAGGATCGTCGCGATGAGCTGGGCCGGGTCCTCGAGCAGCTCCGCGATCAGCGCCGCCTTCCGATTCCGCTCCTCCTTCCACTTCTCGAGGTCGATCCGCCGCAGGGCGAAGAGCGCCGTCTCCGTCGCGGAGAAGAAGGCGGAGGCCAGGAACAGGAAGGGAAGGAGGAACGCCTTCATGCGCGGCGGGAAACGACGGACGGGGGGGGGGGGTGGGCCCCCCCCCCCCGCGCGAATGTGGTATGTGAGAAAGGACCCCCCCGGGGCG
>JBFLWB010000180.1 GCA_040758155.1 Thermodesulfobacteriota bacterium | reverse complement strand
GCGGTTCAGGCCGTCTTCCACAAACGGGCCATCAGGCCGGTCAGCAGCGCCGCCAGCCCCACCCGCACGCCGAGGATGACGAGACCGTTCCCGCCGATCACCACGAAGATGAGGATGTCCTCGATCACCGAATGGCAGGTCGCGAGGAACAGCCCCATCAGGAACAGCTCCCTGCCCGGAAGCCCCTTCTGCTGGGCCACGCGGATGATGATCCCCGCGCCGTAAGCGATCCCGAGGAAGATCCCGGTGAACAGCGGGACCGCGGCGTCCCGGGTCAGCCCCACCCCTTTCATGGCCGGCTCGACCAGGTTCCCCGCCCGCCGGAAGACCGGCAGGTGGCGCAGCACCTCGAACACCGTCACCAGCGGGACGATGATGAGGATCAGCTTGACGGAGAGCTTCGCGGCGCCGACCAGCGCGGACGTGAGCGCTTCCATGGTCAGAAAAGCCCCCAGAGGTGCCACAGCCCCCGCAGCAGCAGCCCCGCCGCCGCCGCGATGACCAACCGGCAGAAGGTGAGCACCCACCCCCGGGTCCCCGTGGTGGAGAGCACGCCGCCCTCCACGATCAGGTTGTGGGCGATCCCCATCATCAGGCCGCACTGCGTCACCTGGAAGGAATCCAGGTTCAGCGGGACGATGACCGCAATCCCTGCGTAGAGATTGAGCAGGAACGCGGCGACGAACGCGAAGGCCGCCTCGCCCGGGAGGCCGAAGACGCCCATCCAGGGCGCGAAGACCCCGCCCAGCAGGTCGAGGGCGGGCGTCCCCTTCAGCAGGGTGACGCCGACGTACAAAGGGACGGACACCCAGATGATCCTCAGGGAAGTCCGGAACCCCGCGACGAGCCCCGTGCGGATCCGCGTCGGGATGTCGGGGACGGGTTCGCCGGGCACGGCGGTTGTCGCGGGACCGCCCAAGCGCTTTCCTCCGGTTGCGGGAATGGAATGCGGAGAAGGCGAGTATACCACTTGCCGCGCGCGCCCCGGCACGCCGGCCGGGGCGGCGGAAAAGAGAAAGCTCGCCCTGCGAAACGGGCGGGGAGGAGCGGGCCTTACAGCCGGCCCGCCAGTGCGCGATCGACCGACAGGGCCCCCGCGCCGCGCACCATCACGGCGAACGCCAGCGCCATCGCCAGGATGTGGAACTCGAACCCTTCATGCCCGGCGGGCATCATCCCCGCCCAGTTCATGAAGAACCCGACCTTCAGGTGAACCATCGCCGTCGCCGTCGCCATGACGCAGAAGACCCCGAAAGCGGCGACGCGGGAAAGGAACCCGACGATCAGCCCGAGGCTCCCGAGAAACTCCGCCGCGATTGCCAGAAGCGCGAATATCGTGGGGATTCCCATTTTTCCCGTGAAGAAATCGAGGGTCCCGGCGAACCCGTACCCCCCGAACCACCCGAGCGCCTTCTGAGCTCCATGGGGGAAGATCACGATGCCCAACGCCAGCCGCACGACCAGGGCGGTCACGTCGTCGGACGTCTCCACCAGCCGCTTCAGCATGCCGACCTCCTCCTTCCCGGTCCCGTGAAATTTCCTTCCGGACCGTTAAGATGCAGCGAAAGCCCGGCACGGTTTTCCGCGGGATCAATCCCCCCGGCGCTTCATCCCCCTCGGGGTCCTGCCGAACAGGACGCCGGAGCGGAGGACAGGCTTCCCGTCGAGGTAAAGCTCCCCCTGCGTCCGCAGGTCCTTGATCATGTCCCAGTGGACCGCCGAGTCGTTTTTCCCGCCGGATTCCGGGTAGGACCGGCCGATCGCCAGGTGGATCGTCCCCCCCATCTTCTCGTCGAGGAGGATGTCCCGGGTGAAGGATGTCACGCCCGCGTTCGCCCCGATGCCGAACTCGCCGAGGACGGAGGCGCCCCGGTCGGCCGCGAGCATCTCCTTGAGGTACTCCTCGTTCTTGTCCGCAGACGCCTCGACCACGCGCCCCTTGCGGAACACGAGGCGGATCCCCCCGACCTCCCTCCCTCCGGCGATCGCGGGGAACTCGAAATAGATCTTCCCTTCCGTCGAGGTCTCCACCGGCGCCGTGAAGATCTCCCCGTCGGGCATGTTGTATTCGCCTGCGCACGGGATGGCGATGCGCCTGCGGATCGAGAAGGAGAGGTCGGTCTCCTTCCCCACGATCCGGACCTTGTCGGCCTTCTCGAGGATCCGCTTCGCCCGGGCGAACATCCTCGCCATCGCTCCCCAGTCCTGCTCCACGGCGCTGTAATACAGCTTTTCGTACTCCGCCAGCGACCGGTCGGTCTCCTGCGCCAGCGCCTCGGTGGGAAAGTTGGTCAGCACCCAGCGCACGCGCCGCAGGAGCACTTCGGAGATCGGCTTGATCGCCTTGCGGCGGTCGGCGATCTTCCGCGGCGGGATGTGGGACAGGCAGCGGGTGTTCCCGGGCGCCAGGACGATGATGTCGGCGTCGATCGTCTTCGCCTCGTTCATCTTCGTCGGGGGCATGTGGCGGATCTGCTCGGCCGAGGCCTCTTCGTAGAAGATGCCGTTGGCCTCCTCGAAGCCGACCGCAAGGAGAGGATGCGCCCCGGCCCGGAGGACCTCGCGATAGACCGCCAGCGCCAGCGGGCGCCCCAGCTCGGTCGTGGAGACCCGGACGATCTCCCCCTTCTTCGCCTTCACCGAATGCTTGACCAGGACGGCGGCCAGCCGCCGCAGCCGGGCTTCAGACCCCATGGTTTCCCTCCCCTTTCTTGAGCGCGTCGATCGCGGCCTTCCTGCGCTGCGCCTCCCCGATCTTCTCCTGCGCGCG
The DNA here is from genome assembly GCA_040758155.1 of Thermodesulfobacteriota bacterium. Lineage (NCBI taxonomy): Bacteria > Pseudomonadati > Thermodesulfobacteriota > Thermodesulfobacteriota bacterium. The sequence goes on along the minus strand of JBFLWB010000180.1, from coordinate 19,122 downwards.
GGCGAACGCCTCCGCGTCGGCCGTTTCCGTGTTGAAGGCGTAACAGGATCCCGCGAAGACCGGCGACCGGATCCCCAACTGCCTGTGCTCCTCGAATCCCAGGTCGAGCACCCCCTCCCAATCCTGGTGGAGAATGCTGTAGGAGCCGACGAAGACCGCGCGGAACGAGGACTCGATCATTTCGTAGACATGGGTACACCCCAGGTCCCGGGGAATCCGCTCCCGCACCTTCTTCATCCCCCCGCGCTCCAGCACGCCGATCCCCTTCAAGGCGGAGAGGACCTCCAGCGGCTTCGTCCCGCAGCAGGGATAGGGGATCCGGTCCATCTTCCCGGCGATCTCCTCGATCCGGTACGTCTCCGAGAGGAGGATGCCGAGGCGGATGTCGTGGTAGTCGTCGTGCAGGTTCGTGACGGCGAGCAGGCGGCCGTCCTCCAGCCTGTACATCTCGCTGTTCACGATCCGGCCGAACGTCTGCTTGTGGTGCCTCGCCAGCCCCCGGATCTCTTCGAAATCCATCCCGCGCCCTTTCACTTCTCCGCCGGCATCGCGGCGAGCTTCCGGAGCTCCGCCAGGTTCCGGATGTCCATCTCGAACTCGTCCTCCCCGTCCTTCGGGGTCTCCAGCACCATCGGCAGCGACGAGAACGGCGCGTGGGTCAGGATCCGCCGGAAGCCGGAGGAGGAGATCTTCCCCTTTCCGATGTGCTCGTGCCGGTCCACGTTGCTGCGGTAGTCCGTCTTCGAATCGTTCAGGTGCCACATGCGCACCAGCGGAACGATCCCGCACGATCCCATCTCGTCGAGCAGCGCGGACCAGCCGTCCCGGCTTCCGATGTCGTACCCGGACTCGAAGAGGTGGGCGCTGTCGAGGCACACCGCCACGTCGGGGGGATTCCCCGCGGCGTCCATCAGCTCCCGAAGCTGCCGCATGGACCGGCCGATGGAGTTCCCCTGCCCCGCGGTGTTCTCCAGCAGCAGCGTCACCCCCGCCGGGAACTTCCCGAAGGTCCGCAGGGCTGAGGCGATGCGAGCGATCCCTTCCCGCTCGGAGTCCTCTCCGCAGGAGCCGGGATGCAGCACCAGGTAGGGGACGCCGAGCATCGAGGCCCGCGATGCCTCGTCCTCCAGGGCGTAAAGCGACCGCGTGCGGACCGTCTCCTTGGACGACGCAAGGTTGATGAGGTAGGCGGCGTGGATCGATACCGTCCGGACGCCGGTGCGCACGCTCTCCTCGCGGAACGCCCGGACGTCGTCCTCCCCGAGCGCCTTCCCCATCCAGCGGGTGCCGTGCTTCGAGAAGATCTGGATCACGTCGGCGCCGATCCTCAAGCCCCGCTCGGGGGCCGTGTGGACGCCGCCGGCGACCGAAACGTGCGCTCCGAGGGGCGGGATCTTCCTCTTCGCATTCATTGATTTTTCCGCTCCAGGCGGTGGCACTGGCGGCAGTTCTTCTTCCGCAGAGGATGGTCCGCGGGCAGCGACGGGGCCCGGCCGATCGCGGAAGGATCGGTCGGCGACTCCCCGTGGCAGGTGAGGCAGACCGCATCGGCCCTGGCGTTGTCCTCGATCCCCACGACGCCCAGGTGCGCCGGGGTCCGGCCGATGAAGCGCTCCTTGCCCGTCAGGGAGAGGACCACGAGCAGGGCGACCACCGCAACGACGAAGACGAGGAACTGGATGTCCCTTGCACGCAGCTTCCGGCCGCCCTCAGCCATCGGTGCGCCCTTTCCGGATCCGCAGGACGCATTCGTCCTTCCCCTCCCCGCGAGTGCCCTCGAAGCGGAGCCGGAAGGGGAGCGCATCCTCCCACGTTCCGAAATCCACCGCGTGGGCGATGTTGCACAGCGTCTCCACGTCGCGCGCGGGAAGCCCCATGGACTTCCACTCGTCCACCAGCGGGCAGCCGGACATGGCGATGACCGCCTCCCCCGCGCCGAGCGACACGATCCTCGGGGCGAACTGGTGCTGCTTCACCGGGTCCTGCGACGCGAACTCCCGCGCCGCCTGTCCGAGATCGCCGCGCCGCGCCTCTTCCGAATAATTGCGCTTCGACTTCTCCGCCCCGAAGTTCCGGATCGCCTCCTTCATCAGGCCGACCGCCCGGTCCTCGCCGAGCTCCCTCCGGAGCACCAGGAAGAGGTGCGCATACGCCGCCGCGCGCTGGCGCGTCGCCGTCGCGACCTTTTCGCCCGCATCCGACATGGTCCCTCCAATTTTTTGCATTAAAGTCTGATTTTAAAACCCGGCGGACCGGTTTTCACCTTTTTTGATGGCGAGGACGACCGCCCCCGCATCGGTCGATAATCGCTCCGGCTTATTTGAGGCTTATATACCCTCCCGAAATCCGTGGTCTCCACAAGACCCCGGATTCGGAATGGGACATTCCTGCGTGATGGCGGGGGACAGACTTAACCCTTCATCCCGCGTTTGAAGCTAAGTCTGTCCCCCTCTGACCCCTCTGGCGTTTGGCCGAAGAGGAAATACTACCTGGCGGCGGATTTCCTTTCGGCGACGGGGTCGGCGCCGGAAACCTCGCCTTCCGGAAGCCCCGCGATCCGGCAGTACTCGTCCCGGACGTACTCCTTGAACCTGCGCACCGCCAGCTTCGCCGCGGGGTCCTCGACCCCGCCAGGGCCGGGCGGGAGGCCGTCCGCCGACGGCCTGAGCAGCTCGTAGTAGCGCACCCCGGAAGCGGTGGCGTAGGAGCGGGAAGGGACGAGCACGGTCGGCGCCTCCCCCTTCTTCGACCGCCAGACGGAGGCCCCCACCAGCTTGAGCCCGGCGAGGAGCCCCTCCTCGAAGTGAATCTCAACGTCGGCCAGCTTCGAAACCGGCGTTCCCCCGTGGTTCAGGACGTAGTGCACCCGCATGGTCTTGCCCTCCTTTGCGCGTAGTGTCGCGAAAGGAGTTCAAGCTCCGTGCCGGAATGCCCCGTCGATCCGGCGGATGCCCCGGACGGAATTCGTGAGGAGGATCCCCGCCCCCTTCTCCAGATCTTCGGGCCGAAGGACCTTCTCCCCTGCGCGCAGTTTCCGGTCCGCGAGGATGCGCCTGCGGAAGACGCCCTCCAGGAGCCCACATGAAGCCGGGGGAGTGAACAGGCGTCCGCCGGTTTCGAGGAAGAGGTTGCTGACCGCGCCCTCTGTCAGCTCGCCGCGCTCGTTGAGGAACAGCACCTCGTCGAATCCTTCGGCGGCCGCGGCCCGAAGCTCCTCGTCGCGCCATGCCCGGTTCGTCGTCTTGTGCCGGACGAACGGGTCCCGCGACGAAACGGCCGCCTTCGACATCCGGACCCGAAGCGGCGCGGCTTTCTCCCCGGCGGGCGTGAGGGGAGAAAGCTCCACGGAGACGTCCCCCTCCTTTCCGAGAAGCAGGCGGATCTTCCGGGCACCCGCGTCCCGGCATTCCCGCACGGCCGATTCGAGCGCTCCCCGGACGGCCTCCCTCCGGAACCGGAAACCGAAGTACCCCGCCGACGCGGAGAGGCGCCGAAGATGGTCCGCTATGAAACGAAAACCGGTTTCGCGACTCCAGAAAAACGTTTCGATCAACCGGAAATCGACCGGCGGATCGACAAGGTATCGCCCCTTCAGCATCGCCTCGCCGAACTCGGAGGCCGGAACCGAGTCCCAGACGATCCCGCCTCCCGACCCCGCCTCGGCGCGGCCGCCCTTCACCGCGACCGTCCGGATCGCCACGGAAAAGGACATGTCCCCGCCGGGCAGGAGGATCCCGACCGCCCCCGTATAGATCCCTCGCGGTCCGTCCTCCACCTTCCGCAGGAGGCGCATCGAGGAGATCTTGGGCGCCCCCGTGACCGATCCGCAGGGAAAAAGGGCGCGCATAAGCGACGGCAGCCCCGTGCCGGGCTTCAGCGTTCCCGTCACCGCCGACACCATCTGGAGGACGGTCCGGTACCGCTCCACCGAGAACAGGCGCGGAACGCGCACGGAACCCGGAAGGCACACCCGCCCGAGGTCGTTGCGGAGGAGATCGACGATCATCAGGTTCTCGGCGCGGTTCTTCGGGTCCGCCCGCAGCCGTTCGGCCGCGCGGCGGTCCTCCGCGGAGGTGAGCCCCCTCGAGGCGGTCCCTTTCATCGGCCGTGTCCCGATCCTGCCGCCCCTGACGCGGAAGAAAAGCTCCGGGGAGCAGGACACGACGCACCCGTCCTCCGTCCTGAGGAACGCCCCGTACCGCACCGGCTGGACGGCGCGGAGCCGCATGTAGAGCGCGAAGGGATCGCCGTCGAAGGGAAAGGAGAATTTCCCGGTCAGGTTGGCCTGGTATACGTCTCCGTCCGCGATTGCGCGGCGGACGGCCCCGACCTTCTCCGCATGGTCGGTCTCCTGCAGGGAGAACGCCGGATCGATGTCCCCGCCGAACGCCTGAACGTCCGCTCCCTCGCCGCGCGTCGGCCAGCCCGGAGGGGAGGGGCCGATTTCCGACCATCGCCCGCGGAAATGGTCGAACCGCAGCGCGCCGCCGTAGATCCCGAACCAGGCCAGGGGGAAATCGGCCTCGCCTGAGCCGTCCCGCTTTTCCGCCTCCCGGGCGAGCGATTCTTCCAGCGCGTATCCCGCTTCGTACGACAGAAATCCCGCAACCGGGTTTCCCCTTCCCTGCCACGCCGCGGCTTCCTCCAGCAGGAGAGGGACGTCCTCCAGGCGCCGGGAGGAAAGGATCTTCAAGGGAGACCGGAGGAGGAAGGAATTCCGGTCCTCGAGCCCGGGCCTTTGCGTTTCCAGCAGCGCAGCGCCGGCTTCCGCGGAAGCGGCGGAAAATCTCTCCACGGGGGTCCGGAACGGCATCAGACCATCATCTGGTACGGGTCCGCGTCGGCCTCGAGGCGCGCGCCGGCTTTCCGGGCCGCATCGCGCAGCGGGCGCAGCAGACCGGGGAACACTTCCGGGAAGGACAGCCCCGGAGGCGCAACCAGCAGGACCTGGTAATGGAAGCGGCGCTTGACCCGGGCGATCGGCGAAGGCGCGGGGCCCAGAACCCGGATGCCGAGGGCGGACAGCGGCCCCGAGATCTCCCGGACGGCGGCGTCGGCCGCCTCGCGGGCGGCGTCCTGACGCGTCCCCCACAGGCGCAGCATCAGCATCCGGCCGAAGGGGGGATACCCCATCGCTTCCCGCGCGGCGAGCTCCTCCGCCATGAAGCCCTCGTAATCGTGCTCCGCCGCCTTCCTGATGCACGGGCTCTCCGGCGCAAGCGTCTGCAGGATTACGGTCCCGGGCCTCCCGCCGCGCCCCGCACGCCCCGCCACCTGCGTCAGGATCTGGAAGGTCCGCTCGGACGACCGGAAATCGGGGAACGCCATGGACAGGTCCGCGAGAAGCACGCCGACAAGGGTCACCTCCGGGAAATCGTGCCCCTTGGCGATCATCTGCGTCCCCACGAGGATGTCGACGTCCCCCCGCTGCATGCCGGACAGCACCTCCGCGTACGCCCCGCGCCGGCGCGTGACGTCGGAGTCGAGGCGGGCGACCCGCGCCCCCTTCCACCGCTTCGCCGCCCACGAAAGGAGCCGCTCCGTCCCGATCCCCATCTGCGCCAGCTTGTGCCCGCCGCACTTCGCGCACGCTTCCGGCTCCCCGCGCTTCACGTTGCAGTAGTGGCAAAGGAGCGCCTCGTGCTCCTGGTGCCACGTCATGGCGACCTGGCAGTTGCGGCACTGGACCGTCGTCCCGCAGTCGAGGCAGGTGAGGGCGGAGGCGAATCCGCGCCGGTTGAGAAACAGCATCGCCTTCTCTCCGCGGGAAAGCGTCTCGTCGATCGCGGCTTCCAGCTCGGAGGAGAAGTACCGGTCGGCGCCGCGACGGTCGGAGCGGCCTTTCAGGTCCACGATCCGGATCTCCGGCATTTCGCTTGCGCCGATCCGCTCCGGGAGCGCCAACAGCGTGGCGGCCCCGGCTTGCGCGCGTTGCCACGATTCGGCGGATGGGGTCGCGGAGCCCAGCAGGACCACGGCGTCCTCCATCTTCCCCCGCAGGATCGCGAGGTCCCGCGCCTGGTACCGGACGCCGTCCTCCTGCTTGTACGCGGAGTCGTGCTCCTCGTCGACGATGAGGAGGCCGAGGGAGGGGAACGGAGAGAAGACGGCGGAGCGGGCGCCGATGCAGAGGGAAACCTCCCCCGCGCGGACCTTGCGCCACTGCGCCGCCCTCTCGGCCGGGGAAAGGCCGCTGTGGAGCACCGCGACGCCGTCGCCGAAACGGGAGCGGACCCGTCCGAGTAGCTGGGGGGTGAGGGCGATCTCGGGCACGAGAAAGATCGACTGCCTCCCGGCGGCTTTCGCCTGTTCGACCGCCCGCAGGTAGACCTCCGTCTTCCCGGAGCCGGTGACGCCGTGCAGCAGGAATGCCGCGTGCCCGCCGGAGGCGACCGCCACGCCGATCCGGGCCAGCGCCGCCTCCTGGTGCCCCGTGGGAACGATATCGCCCGACATGTCCGGCAGATGCGCCGCCGTGAGCCCGACGGGGCGGGGACGCGTTTCCGCGAGGAGCAGCCCTTTGGCCGCCATCCGCTTCGCGCTTTCCGCCCCGCCGGAAACGCGCGCGGAGAGGGCGGACGCGGACAGCCCGCCGGCCTCGCGGAGCGCCTCGGAGACCCGGAGCTGCTTCGGGGTCAGCCCCTCCGCGGAAAAGCCCGGGGCGAGCCGATAGAAGTTTTCCGTCCGCGCCGCCGGCGGCGCCTCTTTCCGCGGAAGACCCCGGGGGAGCGCGGCGCGCAGCATCTCCCCGACGGGGGCGAGCGTCTCGCCGGCCGCCGCCAGCAGGAAACCGACGTGTCGCGCGGAGATGTAGGGCGCGTCGTCGAGGAACGACAGGAGCTCCTTCGCCTCCCGGCCGCCGGGCGCCGGCGCGTCCGTGACCGCCGTCACCAGGCCGGTCAGTTTCCGGCTCCCGAAGGGCACCAGGACGCGAACGCCCACCTGCGCCCGCTCCTCCTTCCCCGCGGGCACCCGGTAAGTGAACGGGTGATCGATGGGAAGCGGCACGGCCACTTCGACGAACCGGGGGTTGTGCGGCGAGAGGCTCATCCTGAGGATGATACTACCGCGCGGGGGGGGGAATCCGCCGACTTCCGCGGTCAGGCGGACCGTTTGTTTCCGATGACCTCCGCCACCTTCCGGAGGAGCGCGCCGGAGGTGAACGGTTTCTGCAGGAACGGGATGCCCGTGTCCAGCAGGCCGCGGTGGCTGACGGCCTCGTCCGTGTAGCCGGAGATGTACAGGACCGGGATCCCGGGGTGCGACCGGCCGATCCGGGCGGCGAGCTCCCTGCCGCCGATCCCGGGCATCACGACGTCCGTGATGAGGAGGTCGATCGGGCCGGCGTGCTCCGCGGAGATGCTCAGCGCCTCTCCGCCTTCCCGGGCGAGGATCACCCGGTACCCGTTCCCGGAAAGGATCCTGTCGATGATCTTCCGGACGGAATCCTCGTCCTCCACCAGGAGGACGGTCGCGTTCCCGCGGGCCGGCTCCGGCGGGACCGGCGGCTGGGACTCGACCTCTCCCTCCGTGCGCGGAAGGAGGACCTCGAACGCCGTCCCCTTCCCGACCTCGCTGCGGACGTCGATATGCCCCTGGCTCTGCTGCACGATGCCGAACACGGTGGAGAGCCCCAGCCCCGTCCCGGCGCCCTTCGGCTTGGTGGTGAAGAACGGCTCGAAGATGCGCTCCAGGACCTCCTTGCGGATCCCCGTGCCGGTGTCCTCGACCGAAAGGAGCACGTGGGGGCCGGGCACGGCGGAGGGATGCCGCTTTCCGAACCGTTCGTCGTAGGGAACGTCGGCGGTCCGGAGCGTCAGCGTCCCGCCGCCGGGCATCGCGTCCCGGGCGTTCACAGCGAGATTGAGGATCACCTGGTCGATCTGCGCGGGATCGGCCTTGACCTTCCCCAGCCCCTCCCCCAGGTCGATGCGAAGGGCGATGTTCTCGCCGATCAGTCGGCGGAGCATCGGCTCGATGCCGGAGACGGTCTCGTTCAGGTCGAGGATCCTGGGCTGCAGCATCTGCCTGCGGCTGAAGGCGAGGAGCTGGCGGGTAAGCGATGTGGCGCGCTCTCCGGCTTTCCGGATTTCCTCCGCTTCCTGGCGCAGGGGCGAGGCCGGGTCGAGTTCGCCCAGCAACAGCTCGCTGGAACCGTTGATCACGGTCAGCAGGTTGTTGAAATCGTGCGCGACGCCGCCCGCAAGCCGCCCCACCGCATCCATCTTCTGCGACTGGCGCAGCCGCTCCTCGAGCTCCATCTTCTCCGTGACGTTGTCGAACACGGCGATGAAGCACCCCGGTTCCGGGCTGTATGCGGAAATGGAATACCAGGCCGCCATCGGCGCGAGGTACATCTCGAACTGCTCGGGCTTCCCGGTGGAGGCCACCCGTCCGAGAATCTCGAACAGCTCCGGGTTGGCTTCCCTCAAGCCTGGAACGACTTCCGTCACGTTTCGCCCGACGACGTCCTTCAGCCCCGTCAGCCGGCCGAACGCCTCGTTCACGTCGAGGTACGTGAAGTCCCGGCAGCGGCCATCCTCCATGACGGCCTGGCAGTAGGCGTATCCTTCCATCATGTTGTCGAACAGGGAACGGTGCTGCTGCCGGCTGATGCGGAGCGCGGTCTCGGCGGTCATCTTCGACAGCGCGATGGCCACGTAGGACACCAGCTCCTCCAGCAGGGCGATCTTCTCCGTCGTGAACCGTCCCTTTCGCCGGTCGTTGAACTGGAACAGCCCGACGATCTCGCCCTGGGTGCGGAGGGGGATCAGCGCCACCGACTCGTACCCTTCCCCGTTGCAGCGGTTGCGGGTCCTCGCCTTCCGGTCCGCCTCCGTCGTGGTCGCCAGCAGCTCCGACGTGTGGCTCGACCAGAAGCTTCCCCGATCGGTGAAGAACGGCTTCGAGGGGTCGAAGCGCCCGCGCAGGACATTGCCGCACATGCAGTCGAGGGCCGGGTGCCCCGACGCGTCCCGGACCGGCTCGCCCGCCGGGTCGTGCGCGCAGAGCGTGTTCTCCACCAGCACGAACTCGGCCGGGAAGCCCCGCGTCTCGAAATACGGGTAGTCGTCTCCCTGTCTCAGGCGTACGCCGACGGCTTCGCACCCGGTGATCCTGGCGAAGTAGAGCATCAGCTCCCGCATCAGCTCCTTCAGCCCCCGCGCCCGGTTGCAGATGTCCAGCAGTTCGATCGTTGCGTCCCGTTTCTCCCGGGCCTCCTTCTCCCTCAGCCGGCTGTATCCCGTTTCCGCGAGCATCTCCGTGAACCGGGCCACCAGCGCCACCTGTTCCCGGATGGGGCCCTCCTTCACGACCGGGACCTTCTTCACGGCCGCGAGGTACGCCTCTTCGTCGAACCCGTACCTCCTCGCCTGCGACCGGAAGAATTCGAGGTCGGGCTCCTTGAGCAATATCTGGCCGGTGAACACGTTCCCGAGATGCGCCCCGTCGACGACGATCGGGAAGGCCGTATCCATCAAGCCATGGGGACATTCGTGCATGGCGGGCTCCCGGACGCCCCGCGTGCGCCACGAAAGGCGGAGGTTGGACTCGATGCAGAGCTTTTCGGACTCCGGGAACGCCCGGTGGAACTTCCGGCAGATATCCTGCCATCCGGAGCGGGTGAGGATCGTCCCGTCCACATCCAGAACGGACGAGGAGATCCCGGCCACGGCGTGGAGATTGTCCAGGATGGCTTGGAGCCGGGGGATGTCGAGCAGGCTTGAAAGGCGGTACGTCAAATCGTCATCCGGCGGTTACGTTTTGCGGTTCAGTTTACCATGGAAAAATTCCCGTTCGGAATCGGAAACGGGATGGGAAAGGGAAAGGTGGTGGAGGAGAAGGGGATTGCCCGCCTGGGGCTCGGCCAGCCATGCCTCGCCCTTGGGCGGCGCGGCTCCGGGCTGACGCGCTCCCGTGCGTCGCGCTTTTCCTCCTGCTCGTCGGCGCCCGGAGCCGGTTCAATCCCCTCTTTCATGTACGGATTGGGAAAAAGAAGGTGGTGGAGGAGAAGGGGATTGAACCCTCGACCCCCACGTTGCGAACGTGGTGCTCTCCCAGCTGAGCTACTCCCCCACCTTGTAAACGGTTATTTTCCACGATCCGCCGGTTCATGTCAAAGCAAAATCCCGTCCCGGGACCGGTTTCCCAGGAACACGCGGCCGGCCGTAAGACCGCCACGTTTTCCCGGAGCCGGCAATACAATCGGGAATCAGGAGATAACAGTAAAGTTTTCCACATAATTTCCGATAGTTCCTAAGGGAAAACCTTTTTCTCGTGCGCCCGCGGCGGCCTGGTCCGGGCGGAGGGACGCGGTATGAATCGAGGCTTCACCCTGATCGAGCTCCTGATCGGCGTTCTGATCGCGGGGATCATCGCGGCCATCGCCGTCCCCATGATCCAGCAGCAGCTCGCCGAAAGCGCCGAGTCCGTCGCCATCGCGGACATCGGAATCATCGTTTCGAAATTCGATGCGATCCTCAAGGAAAGTCCCGACTCGCTGCCGGAGGACCAGGCGGCATTCGACGCATATTGCCAGACAGCGGGCCTGAAGTGCACGGACCCATGGCACAACCCTTACCAGTATTTGCGGTTGTTCAATCGCCCCGGAAACGAAAACCAGGCGCGCAAGGACCACAATCTCCATCCCATCAACACCTACTTCGACCTGTACAGCAAAGGGCCCGACGGGAACAGCGTCAAGGCGCTGACGGGAGGACCCAGCCAGGACGACATCATCTGCGCCAATGACGGGGCCTACATCGGGACGGTATCCTCGTATCCCGGTTTGTAGGGCGACGGCAAAGGCAAAGGGAAAGACGGATGACCTTGAAGCTGCCTTCCCGCCAGAGCCGGTTCGGGCGCAGGATGCTCTGGATCCTCTTCCTTTGCGTCGTGACGCCCGGGATCCTTCTCGGATACCTTTCGCTGCGACGGGTGGACGCGAAACTCCGCGACGATGCGCTGCGCAGGATGCGCCACCAGACTCACGAGGTGGCCCTGTCGATCCACAACGGCCTGGGCTTCCTGGAGGAGAAGGGGCTGTTCCTCGCCGCCCTCATCGACAGCAGTGCGGGGCCGGCGGGCCTGGAATGGCTGTCGAAGAACCGCCTCGTCCTCGGAGTATCCAGCTTCCGTCGAGGCGTCGGGCCGGAAACGCTGTACGGCAAGCCCTGCCCGCCTCCCCCCACCGACAGCGGAAGTCTCGCGCATCTCGCCGCAGGGAAAGGCCTCCTTTACCTCGATCGGGGTGCGGGCGGCACGTTCCGCGGCTTCATCGCGTGCGCCATGCGGGGAACCCCGCCGGACCGGGAGATGCTGCTGGTGGAGGTGAACCTCGAATACATCTGGGAGGAAGTCCGGGATGCGATCCCTCCCCTGTCGGAGGCCGTCATCCTTTCCCCCGACGGTGAAATTCTCTTCGCGACCGGAGCGGCCCCCCCCGGGCTCCTCGAACGCATCGGACAGATCCGGGGCAAGACGCACCTCGGCGAGTTCGAATGGGAGAAACCCGATCCTCTCCTGGTTTTCCACGCCATGGTCTTCCTGAAACCCTCCCTGCATTCCGAGCCCTGGACCGTGGCGGTCTTTCAGCCGCGTTCGGCATCGTTCGGAGCGGTGGGCCGGTTCACCCGGATCCTGTTCCTCGTCAGCCTCCTCGTCGTCTTTTCCGCCGCCCTGTTCGCGATCGTGCAGGTCCGTCGCAACGTCGCCCCGCTCGAACTGCTGGAAGAGGGCACCCGGCGCATCAGCGGGGGAGATTTCGAAAGCCGCATCGAGATCGGCAGCGGGGACGAGTTCGAGGAGCTCGCCCAGTCCTTCAACGGCATGGCGGACCGGCTGGGCAGGGAGTTCCGCGTCCAGGAAGCGCTGGGAAAGACCGTCCAGGCGATCCTCGGGGAAACGGACCGGGAGCGGATCGTCCGGGCCCTGCTGGACAACGTGGCGTCCGTGGTCCCGTGCGATTGCGCCGCGCTGTCCCTCCTCGAGACCGACGGAACGGAAAACGTCGCGGACACCCGCATCCGCGGGGAATCTTCCGCGGGCCGGGAGGAAAGCGCCTGCCTCACGATGCATCTCCGTCAGGACGAGATCGACCGGTTGAAGTCCGCGAAAACGAGCGTCGCCGCGGAACCGGACCGGGAATTTCGCGAGTACCTCTCGCACTGGCCGCTCCCCCGCCCGGAAACGTTCCTTCTCTCGCCGCTCGTTTCCCACGGGGAACTGACGGGAGTCCTCCTGCTCGGACACAGGAAGGCATGCGTCCCGGGCGGCAACGTCCTCGTTCGGCTCCGCCAGATCGCCGACCAGACGGCCATCGCCCTGAGCCGCGCACGGCTGGTCGACGAGCTGAACGAGAACGACCTGGGAACCCTGCAGGCCTTCTCCCGGGCCGTGGACACGAACTCCCCGTGGACCGCGGGGCACTCCCAGAGGGTGACCGCCCTGGCTATGGAGATCGGGCGGGAGCTCGGATTGCCGGCGAGGGAGATCGACGTGCTGCACCGCGGGGGGCTGCTCCACGACATCGGCAAGCTCGGCATCCCTCCTGCGATTCTCGACAAGCCCGGCAAGCTGACGGAGGAGGAGTTCGCCGTCATCCGGCGGCATCCCTCCTCGGGAGCGGAGATCCTCCGCCCGATCCCCTCCCTGGGGAAGATCATTCCCATCGTGGAACAGCACCACGAGCGCTTCGACGGATCGGGATACCCGGTGGGCCTCGCGGGGGAGGCCATCTCCCTGAACGCGCGGATCGTGGCCGTGGCGGACGTGGCCGACGCGTTGTCCACGGACCGGCCGTACCGTCCGGGGTGGCCGCAGGAAAAAGTGCTCTCCTACCTCCTCGAGAATTCCGGGCGGCAATTCGATCCTTCGGCGGCGGCGGCGTTCCTGCGGGTTGCGGAGCGGGCGGACAACGGCTCACCGGCCGTTTTCCAGGTATAGCGAACCGTGCCTCCGCGGTTAGAGAGTTGGGGGTGCGCATTAAAAAAGTTAAGGCGAATCGGCACATTGTGCTTGACATGAAAAACGATGTTTTTTAGAATTTGGGTGGCTTTACTAAACGGAGGGTTTAAAAAACAGCCCCATGATCGACATCGGCGCCAGGATCAAGCACCTTCGCCAGATCAACGGGCTGGCGCAGTCCGACCTGGCCGAGCGCGCGGGGCTCACCAAGGGAGCCATCTCCCAGGTCGAGCGCAACCTGACCTCCCCCTCCGTCGCCAACCTCTTCGAGATCCTCTCCGCCCTGAACGAGACGCCCTCGTCCTTCTTCGCCGACGTGGACGAGGAAAAGGTGCTCTTCCGGAAAACCGACGCGCTCCCTTCCGAAGTCACGGGATACAAGACCTTCGACACGCTCCTTCCGAAAAGCCGCTACCGCTCCATCGTCGCCTACCGCGCCACGATCTCCCCGGGGAGGCAGACGCCTCCCGAGCCCGCGCAGGAAGGGGAGAACTACGTCCACGTCCTGGCGGGCCGCCTGGGACTGCAGCTCGGGAAGGTCTCCTACGTGGCGCGCAAGGGAGAGAGCCTCTACTTTTCGGGAGAGCAGGAGTTCTCGTACTCGAACAAGGGAAAGACCATCGTCGATTTCCTCTGGGTGCGCACGAGCGGATGATCCGGCCGGGGCGGCGCCCGCGGCCATCCCCCCCGGATGCCGGGAGGGAAAAACGAGGAGGATTATGGAAACCCGTTCCGGAGACGATGCCGTACCGCTGAGGCCCCGGAAAGGAGGTAACGCCGCCGCGGGGCTTCCCTGGCCGCAGGTCACGCGCGAGCAGTGGAACGACTACCGCTGGCAGCTCTCCAACCGGCTCACCTCCGTCGAGGAGCTGTCGGGCCCGCTGGGCATCCCCGCCGAGGAGGCCGGCCTCCTTTCCCGCGTGTGCGACCACTACCGCATGGGCATCACGCCCTACTACTTCTCCCTCATCCGGTTCGACGATCCCGACGACCCGATCGCCCGGCAGGCGATCCCCTCCGCCGAGGAGTACTTCGGCGTCGAGGGCGGCGAGGACGATCCGCTGGAGGAGGAGAAGGACATGCCGGTCCCGGGGCTCACGCACCGGTACCCGGACCGCTGCCTGATGGTCGTGACCAACTTCTGCTCCATGTACTGCCGGCACTGCACGCGGAAGCGGATCTGGACCATGGGGGAGGCGGCGAAGACCGAGTTCGAGCTCTCGAAGATGTTCGCCTACGTGAAGCGCCACGAGGAGATCCGCGACGTCATCGTCTCCGGCGGCGATCCGCTGACCCTTCCCACCGACCGGCTGGAGTACATCCTGAAGAACCTCCGGAAGATCCCGCACGTCGAGATCATCCGGATCGGCACCCGCGTCCCGGTGGTCCTGCCGATGCGCGTCGACGACGAGCTCTGCGCCGTGCTGGAGAAATACGGCCCGGTCTGGCTGAACACCCAGTTCAACCACCCCCGGGAGGTGACCGCGGAGGCGAGGGCCGCGTGCGACCGGCTGCTGCGCGCCGGCGTCCCGGTGAACAACCAGACCGTCCTGCTCAAGGGGGTCAACGATCACCCCGAGATCGTCCGGAAGCTGAACACGGAGCTGCTCAAGGCGAAGGTCCGCCCGTATTACCTGTTCCAGTGCGACATGGTGCGGGGGCTCGAGCATTTCCGGACGCGCCTCTCGAAGGGGATCGAGATCATGGAGGCGCTGCGGGGGCACACCTCGGGACTGGCGATCCCCTCCTACGTGGTGGACGTCCCGGGCGGCGGCGGGAAGATCCCGCTGATGCCCACCTACATCCTTGCGATGGGGGAAGAGCGCACGGTCCTGCGGAACTACGAAGGGATCATCGTCAGCTACGAGGAGGCGCGCGACGACGGCCGCCCGTCCGCGCGGCCCGAGACGGCCCTTCCGGCGCCGCGCACCGACGTCTACCGGCTGCTGACCGGGGAGCTGCGCGCGCTCACGCCCGCCGGGAACGAACGCATGGCCAGGAGAAAGCGCCGGTGCGAGTCGGCCTCGCCTACAACGTAAAACCGGCCGATCCTCCCGAGCACCTGCCCGAGGACGCCTTCGAGGAATACGACTCCGAGGCGACCGTGGGTCACATCTTCGACGCCCTCTCCCGCCTGGGACACGAGGTCCGCCGCCTCCCCGCGGGGAGGGAGTTCGTCGACGCCCTCGGGGCGTCCCCCGTGGACATCGTCTTCAACATCGCGGAAGGGGAAGGCGGCCGGTGCCGCGAGGCCCACGTGCCGGCCGTGCTGGAGATGCTCGGCATCCCGTATGTCGGCTCCGACCCGCTGACGCTGTCGGTCACCCTCGACAAGCCCGTTGCGAAGAAACTCGTGGCGCAGGAGGGATTCCCCACCCCGGCGTTCCGCACGTACCGGTCCGCCGCAGAATTCACGGAATGGCCTCTTTCGTTCCCCGTCATCGTCAAGCCGGCCTACGAAGGCTCGAGCAAGGGGGTCCGCCTCTCCTCCCGGGCGGTCGATTTCGCGCAGGCGCGCGGGATGGTCCGCTTCGTCACGGAGACCTACCGGCAGGACGCGCTGGTCGAGGTGTTCGTCCCCGGGGCGGAGGTCACGGTGGGCGTCCTCGGAAACGACCCGCCCCGCGTCGCGGGGATGATGGAGATCGTCCCCCGGAAGGTCCCCGCGGGGGAGTTCGTCTATTCGCTCGAGGTCAAGCGCGACTGGGAGAACCAGGTCGTATATCGCGTCCCCCCGGAGCTTCCCGCGGCGGTCCTCTCGGAGATCGAACGGTGCGCCCTGGGGATCTACCGCGCGCTCGGCTGCCTCGATTTCTCCCGGATCGATTTCCGTCTGGACGCCGGCGGGACCCCCCAGTTCATCGAGTGCAACCCGCTGCCCGGCCTCTCCCCCGGCTACGGAGACCTGCCGATCATGACCGGGCGGATGGGGCTTCCGTACCTGTCGCTGATCGGGGAGATCCTCGGCCACGCCCTGGCCCGGCTCGGGATGTCCCCCTCATGAACCTCGCCGCGGTGAAACCGCTCCGCGTCGCCGTCCTCTATACCTCCGTGTTCGAAGCGCTCAAGGAGGTCAAGGAGGAGCAGCGCGAGGAGATGGACCTCGAGGTCAACGCCCGCATGGTGGCGGACGCGCTCCAGGCCGCGGGGTTCGACGCCTGGCCGCACGCCTTCGGGAAGGAGCCGGGGGAGCTGGTCGCCGCGCTGGGCGTCATGAAGCCCGACGCGGTCTTCAACCTGAGCGAGTGCCCGATGCTCGCCCCGGAGAAGGAGATGCACGCCTGCGCGCTGCTGGAGCTGCTGCGCCTCCCCTACACCGGGAACGGGCCGCTCACTCTGGGCATCTGCAACTCCAAGGCGCTTTCCAAGCAGCTTCTCGTCGCCGCCGGCATCCCCACCCCGCCCTCCCGGCTCTACACCGCGCCGCCCGAGACGGACCCGGACATCCCCTACCCGCTGGTCGTCAAGCCCGCCAACGAGGACGGCTCCGCCGGGATCACCGAGGACAGCTTCGTCTCCGACCTGGAAGGGCTGCGCCGCCAGGTGAAGTGGCTGAAGGAAGGGTTCCGCCAGAACGCGCTGGCGGAAAAGTACGTCGGGGGAAGGGAGTTCAACGTGGGATTGCTGGGGAACGGGACGGAAGCCGACCCCCACCGGTCGCTCCCCCCCGCCGAGCTGGTCTACAAGAACCCGAAGTGGCGGCTCTGCAGCTACGAATCGAAGTGGATCTCGACGCACCCGTCCTACGCGGAGATCGTCTCCGTGGTCCCGGCGGAAGCCCCGCGGGAGCTGATCGAGCGGCTGTCGCGGACCACCCTCGAGTGCGCGCGGATCTTCCGGCTGACCGGGTACGCACGCGTCGACTTCCGAATGGACGATCGCGGCGAGCTGTACGTCCTCGAGGTGAATCCCAACCCCGACATCTCCACGGACGCGGGGATGACGCGCGCGGCGCGCGCCGCCGGATTCTCCCACGCGGAGCTGATCCGCGAGATCCTGCGGCTGGGGCTCGCACTGGGCGCCCGTTGACCCGAATCCGCCCCATCGAGCCCGGCGACCGCGGGCCCATCCGCGACCTGATCGCGGGGACCCACGCCTTCAAGCCCTTCGAGGTCGACGTGGCGATGGAGCTGGTCGATGTCGCCCTGACCCAGAAGGGGCAGGACGACTACCATCCCTTCGTCCTGGCGGAGGAGGACGGCGCCGTGGCCGCCTACGCCTGCTTCGGGAAGAATCCGATGACGAAATCCACCTTCGACCTGTACTGGATCGCCACCCGGGCGGACCGGATGGGGAAAGGGTACGGGAAGGCGATGGTCGAGTTCGTCGTGGAGGAGGTGCGGCGCCGCGGCGGGAAGCTCCTGGTCATCGAGACCTCCTCGCAGGAGAGCTACGGCACGACCCGCCTCTTCTACGACCGGATCGGCGCCACGCTCGCCGCGACGCTGCCAGACTATTACGACGAAGGCGACGACAAGCTCATCTACCTGCTGCCGGTGCGTTAGCCGCAAGTGGCGGGGGACACTCTTCCCCTTCGCCCGCGTTTGAAGCGAAGAATGTCCCCCTCTACCGAGTGAGCTTCCCGATCGTCCGGTCCCGGTACTCCGGAACGCCCTCCAGGTTCACAGGCCGCTTCTTCATGATGTTGAAGCGCAGGAGCTTGACGTTGAGCTCCTTGATCCGTGCGGCGCGCTGCGATTCGTCGCCTGCCGCATCGACCAACTCCCTCAGGCGGATGATCTCCCGGTGCAGCTCCAGCTCGGGAGGAAGGCAGCCGGCGTTCCTCATCACCTTGTAGGCGAGGCGCAGATCCTCCGGGACCATAGGATCGTCGGAGAGGTCGAGCGGCTTCCCTTTCCCCGGCAGGTCGTCGAACTCCCCGTTCTCCATCGCCTCGAGGATCTTCCGCTCCGCGATGATGGCCATGTAGTCCATTTTTATAGGATAGCGCTTCGGGAGAGCGGTTCTACGACACCTCGACGGATTCCCCGGTTTCCACGTACCACAGGAACCCGCGGACGGGAACGCTCCACGCCCCGGCGAGGATGGAGCAGTAATCCCGCAGCTTCGGCAGATACTGCTCCTCGAGCTCCCTTTCCCGCGGACCGGTCTTGTAGTCGACGATCCAGTGCTCTCCGCCGCCCGCCAGCCCCGGTTCCCGGCATACGACGAGGTCGGCGCGTTCCTCCGTGGTCCGTCCCGCGTGGAAGCCGAGTAGAGGAAGCTCCGTTCCCTTGAGGCGCGCTGTACGCAATTCCCGGTACAGCGGCGATGATCGGACCGCCGCGACGATCCGCTCCCAACGCCCCGCCTCCCCTTCCTCCCATTCGAGGGGGAGGACCGCGCCCGCCGGCGGCCAGGGGGACGACAGCGGCGGGTACGCCTCGAGCACGCGGTGGACCTTCTCGCCGAACCGCTTTCCCCGCGACCGGTCGTACAGCTCCGCCAGCGTGACCGGCTCCGGAGGCGGGAGAGGAGGCGGCTCCGGCGCCGCATCCGCCTCCGGCAGTGCCCGCGGGGGCGGTGGAAGCGCCCGAGCCTCCGCCGGTGCCGCTTCCGGCGGGAGCGGCGAAGCGACGGGAACGCGCAGGATCTCGCCCCCGAAGGACCCGTCCCCGGGCGGCTCCGCGAGCCGGACCCGCCGGCCGGGCAGCCCCGTAAGGGTGCAGACCTCCTCGCCCGCGGCCGCGCAAGCGGAGATCCCCTCCCTGAGCGCGTCCAGCAGGTCGCTCCCCATTCCCCTGCTTCCTTCGATGAGGAACAGCCGGTCCTTCGCGCGGGTGGCGGCGACGTACAGCAGCCGCCGCTCCTCCGCCTTCATCTTCTCGCGCTCCCAGCGTTCGAACGTCATCGGCGGGCGGCCGGAACCGGAAACCTCCCGGAAGGCGGAGTAGGTGCGGAATCCCGGGAAGATCAGCGCGGAATGGCCGCGCACCCGGTCCGCCCGGAAGCCGCGGGGCTCCTTCCGCCCTCCACGGGACAGGGCCCCGAGGATCACCACCGGGAATTCCAACCCCTTCGCGGCATGGATGGTGGAGAGGCGGACGGCGTCCTCGTCCTCCTCGAAGTCGGGCACCTCGTCTTCCTCCCGCCCCTCGGCGGTCTTGCGGCGGATCTCCGCGAGGAACAGCTTCAGGGAGCCCGGCCCCTCCCACT
>JBFLWB010000179.1 GCA_040758155.1 Thermodesulfobacteriota bacterium | reverse complement strand
CCGCAAAAGCGGGACAGACCTGTCTCTGTCCCCGTTCTGCGGAAGTTCTAAGGAACGTCCCTGTTCTGCTGTTCCACTCATGGCGGCATGGTAAAATTCTATGTTCAACGCATAAGGGGATGAACGGAAAGGGATGAAAACTTGCCGGATATAGGATATTACCTGCACCAGATATCCATCAATGCCCTGCCGGTGATCATCGCGATCACGTTCCACGAGGCGGCGCACGGGTATGTCGCCTACCGGAAAGGGGACCCGACGGCGAAAATGCTGGGGCGGGTGACGCTGAATCCCCTGCCGCACATCGATCCGATCGGGACGATCCTGATCCCGGGGCTGATGATCCTGCTGAAAACGGGGTTCATCTTCGGGTGGGCGAGGCCCGTCCCGGTGAACTTCCGGCTCCTCCGGGACCAGAAACGGGACCCGATCTACGTCAGCGCGGCGGGCGTCGTCACGAATCTGGGGCTGGCGGCGATCTCCGGGATCGTATTCCGGATCCTCATTGCGGCCGATCCCGGCCTGCTTTTCGAGGGGATGCGCGGAGGCGTTGCCGGCGCGGAGGGCGGCGCCGCCCGCATGGTGACCTTGCCGCTGGCGCTCATGTGCATCGTGTCGGTCCAGTTCAACGTGCTGCTGGCCGTCTTCAACATGATCCCGATCCCACCGCTGGACGGAGGACGGATCGCCGTGATGCTCCTGCCGCCCCGCGCCTCCATGGGACTGGCGTCGATGGAGCGGTACGGGATGCTGATCATCGTTGCGCTTTTCATGTTCGGGCCGGTTGGTATAATCTGGCGCTTCGTCCAGGTGATCTCCTCGTTCATCCTGGGCGGGTAGCCCATCACTCGAGAAGGGGAACCACGTTGCGAAAACGGGTCTTGAGCGGCATGCGGCCGAGCGGAAAGCTGCACCTCGGCCATTACATCGGGGTGCTCGTGAACTGGAAGAAGCTGCAGGAGGAGAACGACTGCTTCTATTTCGCGGCCGACTGGCACGCACTGACCACGGAGTACGAGAACACCGGGATCATCCGCGAGAGCATCGACGACATGATCATCGACTGGATGGCCTCGGGGATCGACCCTGCGAAGGCGACGCTGTTCATCCAGAGCCACGTCCCGGAGCACGCGGAGCTTCACCTGCTCCTCTCCATGATCACGCCGCTGTCCTGGCTCGAGCGCAATCCCACGTACAAGGAGCAGCTCCGGGAGATCACGACGCGAGACCTGCACACCTACGGGTTCCTCGGGTACCCTGTCCTCCAAGCGGCGGACATCCTCATGTACGATGCGGCGCTGGTCCCTGTCGGGGTCGACCAGCTCCCGCACCTGGAGCTCACCCGCGAGATCGCGCGGCGGTTCAATTTCCTCTACAAGGAGACGTTTGCCATCCCCGACGCGCACCTGACGGAGACGCCCAAGCTCATGGGCACGGACAACCGGAAGATGAGCAAGAGCTACGGCAACGCGATCCTCCTGTCCGATACGGCGGAAGAGGTGTGGGACAAGGTCCGCCCCATGGTCACCGACCCGGCGCGCCAGCGGCGCACCGATCCGGGCAACCCCGAGATCTGCAACGTCTTCTCGTACCACAAGATCTTCTCGGACCAGGAGACGATCGGGAAGGTCAATGTCGGCTGCCGGACGGCGGGGATCGGCTGCATCGAGTGCAAGCGGTGGATGTACGAGGGGATGGAAAAGGTCCTCAAGCCCATCCGCGAGGAGAGGTTGCGGATCGTGGAAAGCGGCGTTTCCGTCCGGGACATCCTCGCCGAAGGGACCGCGAAGGCGAAGCAGGTCGCAGAAAAGAAGATGACGGAGGTCCGCGACGCTGTCCGGATCTGAAGGGAAGACCGATACCGCCCAGGCCGCCCCGGCCAGCCCCGTCCAGGCGATGCCGCTGCGCCTCGAGATCTTCGAGGGGCCGCTCGACCTGCTCCTTCACCTGGTCCGCGAGCAGAAGCTCGACATCGAGCACATCCCCATCGCCAGGATCACCGAGCAGTACCTGGCCTACCTCGAGGTGATGCAGACGCTGAACCTCGACGTGGCGGGGGAGTTTCTCGTGATGGCCGCCACCCTGCTCCACATCAAGTCGAAATCGCTGCTTCCGAGGCACGAGGACGAAGAGGATGAGCAGGAAGACCCCGAGATCATGGCCCTGGAGCTTTCCCGGCGCCTGATCGAATACGAGCGGTTCAAGGAAGCGGCAGTGCGCCTTGGCGACCGCCCGGTGCTGGGGCGGGACGTCTTCGTGCGCGAGTTCCCCGGCGTGGAGCTGCCGGAAGAGGAGATCGCCATCACCGAGCTGTCGATGGCCGACCTCATCACGGCGTTCAAGGACGTACTTTCGAGGATGCCCTCGGGCGACGCCCACGAGGTCTTCGTCGAGCGGATCACCATCGCCGACGCCATCGCCTACATCCTCGACCGGATCAAGGCGGAAGGTTCCGTGAAGTTCGAGAGCATCGTGCAGCATTGCGGGACGCGCAACGAGATCATCTCCTTCTTCCTGGGGATCCTCGAGCTGGTGCGGCTGAAGACGATCCGCGTATACCAGGTGAGCCCGATGGGGATGATCAGCATCGTGCCCGCCGTACGGGAGAGCGAGAATGGAAGAGAATCCGAAGCGGACGCACCCGACATCGAGTGAGATGCCCGCGGAGGAAGGGGCGCCCGTTCCTCCGCCGGAGCCGATCAGCGTGGACGAACTGCTCGGTACGGTTGAGCCCGGGGAGCCGGAAGCCGCGGTCCCCCCTCCGGACCTGCAGCGCGCCGCGTCGATCCTCGAAAGCCTGCTGCTCGTGTCCACCGACCCGCTCTCCATCGAGAAGGGCCGCCAGCTCCTGGGCGATATCACCCGCGACCAGTTCGAGGAAGTGTTCCTCGCGCTCCAGGCGAAATATCCGAGGGAATCCTCCGGAATCCTTGTGGAAAAAGTGGCCAAGGGTGTGCAGTTCCGGACGAGCCCCGCGAACCAGGAGCACGTCCGGAAGCTCTTCGACGTGAAGCCGCCCCGCTTTTCGCGGGCTGCGCTGGAAACCGTGGCGATCATCGCCTACAAGCAGCCGCTGACCCGCCAGGAGATCGAGCAAATCCGCGGGGTGGACTGCGCCGGGTCGCTGAAAACGCTGATGGAGCGCCGCCTGGTGCGGGTCGTAGGGAAGAAGGACGTGCCCGGGAAGCCGTTCCTGTTCGGGACCACGCGGGAGTTCATGGAGGTCTTCGGCCTCTCCTCGCTGGGCGACCTGCCGTCGATGCGGGAGATCGAGGAATACCTCGCGGCCTCCACCGCCACGCCGGTGGACGCGGGCCGCCCCGGCATCGACCTGCCGCCCGCCGCGGAAGAAGTCCCTCCGAACGAAGCGCCGCCGAACGAAGCGTTGCCGGGCGAAGAGCCGCCGGGCGAGAAAGAGCCTCCCCCGTATGGCGACTGAGCGGCTGAACCGGTATATCTCGCTGGCCGCGGGCGTCTCCCGGCGGGTGGCGGACGAGATGGTCCGGAACGGGCGCGTCACCGTGGGAGAGCTCCCCGTCATGGACCCGGGGATGATCCTGGACCCGTCCGCCCGTGAGGTGCGGCTCGACGGGCGCACTCTCGTCCCGCTCCGGGAAGAGAAGATCTACATCATGCTTTACAAGCCCGACGGCGTCGTGACCACGATGAAGGACCGCGAGGGGCGCAAGACCGCCCCGGCGCTGATCGGCGAGCTGTCCAGCCGCGTCTTCCCCGTCGGCCGCCTCGACTTCCATACCACCGGCCTGCTCCTTTTGACCAACGACGGCGACTTCGCATACCGCCTGACGCACCCGCGCTTCGGCGTGGAGAAGACCTACGTGGCCAAGCTGATGAGCGTCCCGCGGCCGGCCGAGCTGAACATCCTCCGGCGGGGGCTGCCGATCGAAGGGAAGATGACGAATCCCGCGGAGGTGCATTTCCTCGAGAAGAAGGGCGGGAAGTCGTGGGTGAGCCTTCGCATCGCGGAGGGGCGCTACCACCAGGTGCGCAAGATGTTCGACGCCATCGGCCACCGGGTGACCAAGCTGCGCCGCACGGCGATCGGCCCGCTGGAGCTTGCCGGCATCGAGCCGGGGGAGTGGCGCTACCTCACGGCAAAAGAGGTGCGGGAGCTGAACGAGTACATGGACCGCCGCGCGGAGGAAGTCGCGGGGCAGGGGCCTCCGCAGGACGTCCCCCGGCACGAGAAGCGGATCGAGACGCCCGCCGACCGCGCGCGCCGCAAGGCCGTGAAGAAGGCCATCGCGGAGACCATCCTCAAGAGGAAGACGGCGGAACAGGAAGCGGCGGGGGAGCGGAAAGGCCCGCGTCAGCCCAGGCCGGCGTGGAAGCGCGGGCCGGTCACCCCGTCACGCGGAGGACGATCTTCCCGGCATTGAGGTTGGCCTCCATCCGCTCGTGCGCCGCCGACACGTCTTGCCAGTCGAAGACGGTGTCGACGATCGGGACCAGCCGCCGGTCCGCGAAGCGGGGCAGCGCGAATTCCGCGAACCGCTCCGTCAGGTCGATCTTGCGCCGGACGTCCATGGACCGGAGCGCGGCT
>JBFLWB010000178.1 GCA_040758155.1 Thermodesulfobacteriota bacterium | reverse complement strand
CGGGCCGCGCGGGCCGGGCCGGTGCGGCGTGCGGGGGAGGGGGACGCTGGGGGGGCGGGAGCTCAATTTCAGCTCCGACGTCGACCTGATCTACCTTTACGAGACCGACAAGGGCGAGACGACCGGCGGGCCGCAGCCGCTCTCCCTGCACCAATACTTCGTCCGGGTGGGCGAGACCGTCACCCGGATCATCTCCGAGGCGACGGAGGACGGCTTCGCCTTCCGCGTGGACCTGCGGCTCCGGCCGGAGGGATCGCGCGGGGAGCTGGCGTATTCGCTGCCCGCCGCGGAGACCTACTACGAGTCATGGGGACAGACCTGGGAGCGCGCCGCGCTCATCAAGGCGAGGCCTGTCGCGGGGGACCGGTCGCTGGGGGAGGAGTTCCTGCGGGAGGTCGTCCCGTTCGTCTTCCGGAAGCACATGGACTTCACCTCCATCGAGGAGATCAAGGAGATGA
This sequence comes from Thermodesulfobacteriota bacterium, assembly GCA_040758155.1. Taxonomy (NCBI): domain Bacteria; kingdom Pseudomonadati; phylum Thermodesulfobacteriota; species Thermodesulfobacteriota bacterium. The sequence goes on along the minus strand of JBFLWB010000178.1, from coordinate 4,437 downwards.
AGGACCGGATCGACCGGGCGGCGGCGCGGGGGCGAAGGGGAGAGCGCGACCTGAAGCTGGGCGCGGGCGGGATCCGGGAGATCGAGTTCTTCGTGCAGGCGCACCAGCTCATCTACGGGGGGAAGGAACCGTCGCTGCGGCTTCGCGGGACGACGGAGACGCTCGACGCGCTCTCCCGGCTCCGTATCGTCAGCGAGCGGGAGCGGGACGACCTGGCCGGATCGTACGTGTTCCTGCGGCGGCTCGAGCACCGGATCCAGGCGCACCGGGAGCGGCAGACGCACGCCCTTCCCCAGGGGGAGGCCGACCTCCGCCGGCTGGCGCGGGCGATGGGGCTTCCGGATCCGCAGGCGTTGCGGGCGGAGCTCGACCGGAACTGCGACGCCGTCCGCAGGGTCTTCGACCGGCTGTTCGGGAAGGGGCGCGGCGCGGCGCCGAGCGGGATCCCGGCGGAGGTGCAGGCGCTGTTCCTGCCGGGCCCGATCCCCGGAGACGCGGCGGAAGAGCTGTCCCGCATGGGGTTCCAGGACGCCGAAGGCGCGCGGAGGAACCTCGAGGTCCTGCGGCAGGGGCCTCCCCACGCGCGGATCTCCCAGCGGGCGCGGCAATACCTCGACCGGATCGCCCCGGAGATCCTCCACCGCTCCGCGAAGAGCCCGGACCCCGACATGGCGCTGGCCCACATGGAGCGGTTCCTCTCGGCCGTCGGATCCCGGACCATGTTCTACGCGCTCCTGTTCGAGAAGCCGAAGGTGCTCGAATCGCTGGTGCGGATCTTCGGCAGCAGCCGCTACCTGTCGGGGCTCCTGCTGCAGCATCCCGAGCTGCTCGACACGTTCCTGCGGAACGACCTGTCCGTCCTGTTCAAGTCGCGGACCGAGCTCCGCAAGGAGCTGGGCGCCCGGATGAAGGAATGCGACGGCTTCGAGGAGGAGCTCGACGCGCTGCGGCGGTTCAGGCACCTCGAGACGCTGCGGACCGGCATCCACGACATGGGCGGGGTTCTGTCGCTCGAGGAGGGGATGGCCCAGCTCACCGCATTGGCGGAGGTCCTGCTCGGCCAGGCGCTGCTCCTCGCGCAGCGGGAGGTGCGCCGCCGCTTCGGCGCGCCGATCGACGCCGGCACCGGCCGGGAGGCGGCGTTCTCCATCCTTGGAATGGGGAAGCTCGCGGCGGAGGAGCTTTCCTACCACAGCGACCTCGACATCGTCTTCCTCTATTCCGGCGCGGGCGAGAGCGCTCCCGACCCCGCCGGGCCGGAGGAGATCCGCAGGATCACCAACCACGAGTATTTCGCGAAGCTAGCCCAGCGGCTGATCTCCATCCTGACCACGGCGACGCGCGAGGGGCACGTCTACCGCCTCGACACGAGGCTGCGCCCCTCCGGGAACGCGGGACCGCTGGTCTCCTCCCTGGAGGCCTTCGAGAGGTACCACGAGGGGGTCGCCCAGCTTTGGGAGCGGCAGGCGCTGCTGCGGTTCCGCTGCGTCGCGGGCGACCGGGAGTTCGGGAGGAAGGTCGAGGAGAAGGCGAAGGGATTCATCTTCGAGCGGCCGCTTCCCCCGAACGCGGCGGAGGAGATCCACCACCTCCGGATGCGGATGGAGGTCGAGCTGGGGCGGGAGAGCGAGGACCGGCTCAACCTGAAGGTGGGGCGCGGCGGCGTGGTGGACGTGGAATTCGCCGTCCAGTACCTGCAGCTTCTCCACGGGGGGGCGGTCCCTTCCGTGCGGGCGCGCGGGACGCTGAGGGCCCTGTACGAGATGCAGCGGGCCGGCATCGTCACGCTGGACCAGTACAAGGTGCTGGACGGGGGATACCGCTTCCTGAGGTCGCTGGACGTGCGGCTGCGGCTGTCGCACGATTCCTCGATCGACACGTTCGACCCTAACGTCCTCGAGCCGGAAACGGTGGGCCGCTACAGGAAGGAGACGGGAAGGATCCGGAAGGTCTACCTGGAGCTGCTGGGTCTTCCGGGATAGCCCCGGAAACGGTTCAGCCGATCTCGTCGTCGGGAAAGTCGAACGTCGGCAGCCGCTTGATCCACTCGGCCACGACGGCCTGCACGGGCCCCCCCGGGAATCCCTCGGTCTCCACCGAGATCATCGCGTTGCGCAGCTCGCTCAGCAGGTGGGTGTTGAATCCTCCCACGTCTTCCCAGCTCGCGTCCGGGTCGCCCTGTTTATCGTAGAAATTCGCCATCTTCACCTCAAATTATATAACGGATCGGCGGGGCGAAAGATTCAGTCCTTTTTCGCCGTTTTTTGGGACTAAAACTCTAATGACGCGCGGCTCCGCTGTCAAGTCAATAGCGGAGGGGGTAGTGTCCTAATTTGAAGTTTGGTCAACAATAATTGGCGGGGAGCTAAGAAATGACAAAGCCCCTAGTTTTCACCAGAGGCCCAAACGGTGCTCCAGGCAGCTTGTCATCGCCTTCCCCTGGAGCACGCTCCCCGAAGGGAGTCTCGAAAGCCCGCCGAGGCGGGTACGGTTTCATTAGACATTAGCCAATATGGGATGTCAAGCCTTTGAGGTCAAATGCGCAGAGCATCCCTTTGAGGATGGCCTTAAAATCGGCATCGGTGACCCTATGGCCCAAATAGACGCGATTCCCGTTAGCGTCCCGTACCATCACTTTATTAAGACGCCAGAATCCGACCGTAACCACCATATCGCATTTCGCCCAAGTTTGCTTTGTGGCGAATTGGCCCGGCAAAGATGCTGGATCCATTTGATGATGGTGATCTTCCACGGGGTCGGGCGGTGTCGTACTGAGTGGAATCACGGTCACAAGCTGGCTGCGCCTGAGCCTTCCAGAAACCACAACAACGGGGCGTTTTTTCACCATTTCCGGGGTCTTAAAGCCCACAAAGTCGCACATCAATACTGTGCCCCTTTTGGGGTGATATGTGAGAGCCACACCATTCTCCTTTGCCCCGGCGATTGGGGGGTTTACAGCTAAGGGTAACCCGTGGTTACATACCAATAGGGCGCGTGTTACCCGTGGCATCCCAATCGCTGGGGCGGTAAGTGGTTAACGAGCCATCCCCGTACGGGGAGATCGCGCCTGGGAGAGCTAGACAGACCCTCGGCAAAAGGTCTGCTGTCTAGCTCTTCTTGTATTTGTCCTCACGGGCCGCCCAGCCGGCCCTCGTCGCTAACAGCATCTACCTACCCTCCTTTCTTCCCGCTCTTCATACTTGTCCTTGAGCGGCGAATTCGATATCATGTTCTCACCCACGCCGCCACACATTGGCGTAAATTGCTTTCTCCGAGCCGTGGATTGGCCCAGGGGCTCTCACCCCCCTGGGCCGGTTTTTTCCACTATCCGAAAAGACTTTGGACAAGGCTTTCGGCATGGGCAATACCTAGGTTGTTTAGAGCATATTTCCCGCCCACTCCTTTGCTTCCGCTCTTGATAACAAATTGCGTGCATGGAGCTATCAGCTTGTCTACGCGATCGAATTGGACTCCTGACTTCACCAGTCCTTTCTTCAATTTCGTCACCGGGAAATCGTGAATCCTGAGCATCATTTGGGCTCCATAAAGGATCATTATGCCTGCATCGCCTGCCCGATTCGGACCGCCTGGCGGTAGAATGCGCAGAGAAACGATCTGCCTTTTGGGGTCGGCATCAAACACACGCGGCAGAAGAGCGGTATCCAGTTGCCGACTACCAGGAGGTTTTGGCGGAGGGGCTACCGCTGGTTCTTCGAGCGATGGTGGAGCCACCTGGGCACTAGCGACCCTTCCAGCGGCATCAAGGAACTTGTCGAAGGATTTTTGAACGACTTCCTGCGGTCCTTCCGCGTCAAACTCGGCATTCCCGATCTTAATGTGGAGCTTGTAAGAAGGGGCATCCATTGCTTTCTCCTTAATCGTGGGTTATAGGCCGCTCTCACCCGGCCAACCGACGATGTCACATTATAGGCATAAATATAAAATCTGTGTCAAGTGCGATTCACAAACTGTGGGGAAAGGGAATATTGGAGGGGATAATTGGACGCATTATGGCTTCCCGGTGGGCAGACATCAGGAAGCCCCACGCAATGCCTTGCCGCGATCCCACAGCCGATAGGTTCTCGGCTTCCGTCAGTTCGCGCCTACCCGCGTGCCCTTGCCGGTGGACTGTGGTTATCCCCGCACTGGGGTGTTTACCGGCCCCATCAAAATGTGCTTCAAGGGCATAACCTCCTGGTGGGGTGCCCTGATGATATCATTTTCCGTGCCGTGGGTCGTAGGGTTGGCCGGTGAAATTAGGACACTATCGGGGAGGGATTTCCCCCCGGCGGGGAGCGGAAGCTTTAACCCGCATTTCTCACCAGCCTCCTACTGCGGCGGCGGATACGGGCATGTCTACTGCGTTGCGCTCGGTCGGGCTCCTCGACGCACTGTCAAGTGCGCCTCCGGTGCCCTCGGTCGCGACGCCTTGTAGCC
>JBFLWB010000177.1 GCA_040758155.1 Thermodesulfobacteriota bacterium | reverse complement strand
CACCCGGGGCCGGTCAACCGCGGGGTGGAGCTTTCGGATGAGCTCGCCGACTGCGGCCGCTCCAGGATTCTTTCCCAAGTGGAGTCCGGGGTGGCCGTGCGGATGGCGCTCCTATACCTGTTGGCCGGAGGTTCCCATGCTGCTAATTAAGGGAGGAAGGATCATCGATCCGGCAAGCGGCCGGGACGAAACGGGCCATCTCGTCCTGAAAGACGGGAAGGTCGACGGTATCGTCCATGGCGACGCGCCGGGCGATTTTTCCGGCAGGGTCCTCGACGCGGAAGGGAAGTGGGTCGTCCCGGGATTGATCGACATGCATGTGCATCTGCGCGAGCCGGGATTCGAATGGAAGGAAGACATCCGTACCGGCACGATGGCGGCGGCGGCGGGCGGGTTCGCGTCCGTGGCCTGCATGGCGAACACCCGGCCCGTAAACGACCATCCGGAGATCACCCGGCATATCCTGGAGAAGGCCCGCCGGGACGGATCCGCGAACGTCCTGCCCGTTGCCGCGGTGAGCCGGGGGCTCGAAGGCAAGGAGATGGCGGACTTCGCCGAGCTCGCCGAGGCGGGCGCCGTGGCGTTTTCCGACGACGGGCATTACATCGAGAACCCGCTTCTCATGCGGAGGGCGATGGAATACGCCCGCCCCTTCGGATTCCCGATCCTGGTCCACTCGGAGGACCGGGATCTGTCCGAGGGAGGAGCCGCGAACGAGGGGTGGAACGCGTTGCGGCTGGGGATTCCCGGAAGCCCTGCCGCGGCGGAGGACGTCGCCATCGCCAGGGACATCCTGCTCGCCCGGCAGACCGGCGGGCGGCTCCACTTGCAGCACATCAGCACGAAGATGGGGGTCGCCCTGCTGCGGATGGCGAAGAAGGCGGGGCTGAACGTGACGGGAGAGACCGCTCCCCACTACTTCACCCTGACCGACGCGGCGCTGGAAGGGTACGACACGAACGCGAAGATGAGCCCGCCGCTGCGCGGAGAGGAGGACCGGATGGCGGTCCTCGAAGGGATCCAGGACGGCACGATCGACGCGGTCGCCAGCGACCATGCGCCCCACGACGATCTCGTCAAGCAGTGCGAGTTCGCCGCGGCCGCCAACGGGATCATCGGCCTCCAGTCCTCCCTCCCGCTGACGCTGGCGCTGACGGCCGGGGGGAAAGTCTCCCCCGCGCGGATCGTGGAGCTGCTCTCCGCCGCGCCGGCCCGGATCCTTTCCCTGCGGGGCAAGGGATCGCTGGCCGTCGGCGCCGACGCGGACGTCACGGTGATCGACCCGGACGCCGAATGGGAGTTCCGGCGCGAGGACGTGCTTTCCAAATCGAAGAACAGCCCGTTCCTCGGCTGGAAGATGCGGGGGCGCGCGGTCGCCACCGTCTGCGGGGGATGGATCCGGTACGAGATCGCATCGGGGGTCGAAGCGAATGCCTGAGAGAAAGGCCGTCCTGGCGCTTGCGGACGGGACCGTGTACGAAGGGACCGCCTTCGGCCACGAAGGGGAGACCTCCGGAGAGGTCGTCTTCAACACCGGGATGACGGGGTACCAGGAGGTCCTCACGGACCCGTCCTACAAGGGGCAGATCGTCACGATGACCTACCCCGAGATCGGCAACACCGGGATCAACCCGGAGGACGTCGAGTCCGACCGCCCGTGGGTGGAGGGATTCATCGTCCGGGAGGCATGGGGGCCCCCGTCGAACTGGCGCCACGTGGAGTCGCTCGACTCCTACCTGCGCCGGTACCATATCTGCGGCATCGCGGGGATCGACACGCGGGCGCTGACCCGCCGGCTGCGCGATGGAGGGTCGCAGATGGCGGTCCTCTCCTCCATCGATCTCGATCCTGCCCGGCTGGCGAAGAAAGCGAGGGAGCTTCCCTCCATAGTGGGGCGCGACCTGGTCCGGGAGGTCACCTCCGATCGCGTCGTCCAGTGGGACACGGGGGAGTGGGACCTGGAGAAGGGATACCTTCCCGCATCCGAGTTCCGGGCGCGGTTCGGCAGGATCCCGCGCATCGTGGCGGTCGACTACGGGGTGAAGCAGAACATCCTGAGGATGCTGGTGACCCACGGGTTCAACGTGACGGTCGTCCCGGCGTCCACGACCGCGGCGGAGATCCTCGCCATGTCCCCAGACGGCGTCTTCCTTTCGAACGGCCCCGGCGACCCGGAGGGAGTGCCGTACGCCGTCGAGACCGTCCGGCAGCTCCTCGGGAAGCTGCCGATGTTCGGGATCTGCCTGGGGCACCAGATCATGGGGCTGGCGCTCGGCGGGAAGACCTTCAAGCTGAAGTTCGGCCACCACGGCTGCAACCAGCCCGTGAAGGACCTCGCCACCGGGAAGGTCGAGATCTCCAGCCAGAACCACAACTACGCCGTGGACGCGGGTTCACTCGGGAAGGATTCCCGGATCACGCACGTCAACCTGAACGACGGAACGGTCGAGGGGCTCTCCGTCCCCTCGATGCGCTGCTTCTCGGTCCAGTACCACCCGGAGGCGTCTCCGGGGCCGCACGACTCCCGGTACCTCTTCACCCGCTTCTACCGGTACCTCACGGGACAGGAGGAGATCTAAGTGCCGTTCTCCGGATCGTCGGCCGCCCGCGTTGCGGCGGGACGGGAAGGATCGCCGCTGGCGCCCTGCCGGTTATGTCCGCGGGAATGCGGGGCGGACCGGCTCGCGGGGGAGCGCGGTTTCTGCCGCGCGGGGGCGGTCGCGCGGGTCGCGGCGGTTTCCATCCACCACGGCGAGGAGCCGCCGGTCTCCGGGACAAGGGGATCGGGGACGGTTTTTTTCAGCCATTGCAACATGACCTGCCTCTTCTGCCAGAACTACCCCATCAGCCAGCTCGGCAACGGCCGGGAGATGGACACGGAGACGCTGGCGGGCGAGCTGCTCCGTCTTCAGGAAAAGGGGGCGCACAACGTGAACTTCGTGACGCCCACCCCGCACGCACCGCAGCTTGCGGAAGCGGTGCGCGCCGCCCGGGAGCGGGGTTTCGGGATCCCTGTCGTATACAACACCAACGGCTACGATTCCCTCGAGGCGCTGGCGCTGCTCGATGGAGTGGTCGACATCTACCTGCCGGACGCGAAATACCGGTCCTGCGCTTTGGCGGAAGAGGTCTCCGGCGCGCCGGATTACCCCGCGCGGAACGACGCGGCGCTCGCGGAGATGGTGCGGCAGACCGGGTTCCTCGCCGTCGGAAAGGACGGAATCGCGACGAGGGGAGTATTAGTGCGGCACCTCGTGCTGCCGGGGAAGGTGGAGGAGACGGAAAAGGTGCTGGAATACCTCCGCGGGACTTTCGGCCCCGACCTTCCGCTTTCTCTGATGGGACAGTACTTCCCGGCGTACCGCGCGTCGCAGACGCCGGGATTCGAGCGGAAGCTCGATCCGGAGGAGTACGACCGGGCGATCGAGGCCGCCGAGCGGCTGGGTTTCCATAACGTCTTCATCCAGGAGCTTTAGTGCCCAAGAGAACCGACATCAAGAAGATCATGCTCATCGGGTCCGGCCCGATCATCATCGGGCAGGCGTGCGAGTTCGACTACTCGGGGACCCAGGCGTGCAAGGCGCTGAAGGAGGAGGGGTACACGGTCGTCCTGGTGAACAGCAACCCGGCGACGATCATGACCGACACCGACTTCGCCGACCGGACGTACATCGAGCCGATCACGCCGGAGATGGTCGGCAAGATCATCGAGCGGGAGCGCCCCGACGCCCTGCTCCCGACCATCGGCGGCCAGACGGGGCTCAATATCGCCGTCTCGCTGCACGAGATGGGCATCCTGCAGAAGTACGGCGTCGAGCTGATCGGGGCGAACTTCGAATCGATCCAGAAGGCGGAGGACCGCAACCTGTTCCGCGAGGCGATGACGAAGCTGGGGCTCGTCGTCCCGCGCTCCGGATACGTCCGCTCGCTGGAGGAGGCGCTCGAGGTCATCCCCGATGTGGGCTACCCCGCGATCATCCGGCCGTCCTTCACCCTCGGCGGGACCGGCGCCGGGATCGCCTACAACCGGGAAGAGTACGAGGAGGGGATCCGCTGGGCGCTCGACGCCTCCCCGAAGCGGACGGTGCTCGTCGAGCAGTCCGTCATCGGGTGGAAGGAGTTCGAGCTCGAGGTGATGCGCGACCTGGCCGACAACGTCGTCATCATCTGCTCCATCGAGAACCTCGACCCGATGGGCGTGCACACGGGCGACTCGATCACCGTGGCCCCCGCCCAGACGCTGACCGACAAGGAGTACCAGCTGATGCGCGACGCCGCCATGCGCATCATCCGGGAGATCGGGGTGGACACCGGCGGCAGCAATATCCAGTTCGCCGTCCACCCGGACACGGGCGAGATGGTGGTCATCGAGATGAACCCGCGCGTCTCCCGCTCCTCGGCGCTGGCATCCAAGGCCACGGGGTTCCCCATCGCGAAGATCGCCGCGAAGCTCGCCGTCGGATACACCCTCGACGAGATCCGCAACGACATCACCCGGGAGACGCCCGCTTCCTTCGAGCCGACGATCGACTACGTGGTGACGAAGATCCCCCGCTTCACATTCGAGAAGTTCCCTCAGACCGAGGACATTCTCGGCACGCAGATGAAATCGGTGGGGGAGGTGATGGCGATCGGGCGGACCTTCCGGGAATCGCTCCAGAAGGCGATGCGGTCGCTGGAGACCGGCATCTACGGCTTCGAGGAAGCGCTTCCTCCGCCGGACGCGGCGAACCGGGAATCGCGCCGGATGGAGATCGAGGGGAAGCTGCGCAAGCCGAACTCCCGGCGGCTCCTCTACATCGGGGAGGCGTACCGCTACGGGTGGACGACGGACGAGATAAAGAAGGCGACGGGGATCGACCCGTGGTTCCTCGAGAACATCCGCCGGATCATCGAGATGGAGGGCGGGATCCGGGAGCGCGCCGCCGCGTTCCGCGATTTCCGCGTGGAGGACGCCGCCGGTTGGGCCCCGTTCTTCCGGAACGCGAAGGAGAACGGCTTCTCCGACCGCCGGCTCGCGAAGCTGCTCGGATCGGGAGAAGACGCCGTCCGAGCGGCACGGTACGCCGCGGGCGTGAAGGCGGTCTTCAAGCGGGTTGACACCTGCGGCGCCGAATTCGAGGCGCACACCCCGTACCTTTACTCGACCTACGAGACCGAAAGCGAAGGCAATCCCACCGGCCGGAAGAAGATCGTCATCCTCGGTGGAGGCCCGAACCGGATCGGGCAGGGGATAGAGTTCGACTACTGCTGCGTCCACAGCGTCATCTCCCTTCGGGAAGAGGGGTTCGAGACGATCATGGTCAACTGCAACCCCGAGACGGTCTCCACGGACTACGACACCTCCGACCGCCTCTACTTCGAGCCGCTGACGAAGGAGGACGTCCTCGCCATCGTCGAGGACGAGAACCCGGTCGGGGTCATAGTCCAGTTCGGCGGGCAGACGCCGCTGAAACTGTCCGTCCCGCTGGAAAAGGAGGGGGTGCGGATCCTGGGCACCCCCGCGGAGAGCATCGACCGGGCGGAGGACCGGGAGCGGTTCGCTGAGATGCTGAACAAGTTGGGGCTCAAGCAGCCGCCCAACGGAATCGCCCGCTCCATGGAGGAGGGGATCGGGATCGCCGCGCGGATCGGCTATCCCGTGCTATTGCGCCCGTCGTACGTCCTGGGCGGCAGGGCGATGGAGATCGTCCACAACGAGGAGGGGGTGCGCAAGTACCTCAGTGAGGCGGTCGTCGCCTCCGAGTCGCGCCCCGTGCTGGTCGACCGCTTCCTTGAGGACGCCATCGAGATCGACGTCGACGCGATCTCCGACGGCGAGTCGGTGGTCATCGGCGGGATCATGGAGCACATCGAGGAGGCCGGGGTCCACTCCGGCGATTCCGCCTGCTACCTGCCCCCCCGGTCGATCCCCCCGGAAACGCTCGCCGAGATCTCCCGGCAGACTATCGCGATGGCCAGGGAGCTGGCGGTCGTCGGACTGATGAACGTCCAGTTCGCGATCCAGAAGGGGGAGATCTATATCCTCGAGGTCAACCCGCGCGCGTCCCGGACCGTCCCGTTCGTCAGCAAGGCCATCGGCGTGCCGCTGGCCAAGCTCGCCGCGAAGGTCATGACGGGGCGCAAGCTGGCCGACTTGGGACTGACGAAGCAGATCGTGCCGGAGCACGTCAGCGTGAAGGAGTCGGTCCTGCCGTTCATCAAGTTCCCGGACGTGGACACCATCCTGGGACCCGAGATGAAGTCCACGGGCGAGGTCATGGGGATCGACCGGACCTACGGCATCGCCTTCGCCAAGGCGGAGATCGCCGCGGGGATGAACCTGCCGCGCTCGGGAAGAGTGTTCGTCAGCGTCCGGGACGAGGACAAGGGGGGAGTTCTTCCGGCCGTCCGGATGCTCCACGAGAGCGGTTTCTCCATCGCCGCCACCGGCGGAACGGCTTCCTTCCTGGTCCGGTGCGGCATCCCCGCGGAAACCGTGCTCAAGATCCAGGAAGGGCGTCCCAACGTGGCGGACCGCATCAAGAACGGGGAGATCTCGCTGGTCATCAACACGCCGCTGGGAGCGCAATCCCAGGCGGACTCCTTCTATATCCGGCGGACCGCGCTCGTCTACAACGTCCCGTACTTCACGACCCTGGCGGCCGCGAACGCCGTCGCCGACGCGATCTCCCACCTGATCGCCGAGGAGACGTCCGTGCGCAGCCTCCAGGAGTACCACGGAAACTCGCGGAAAGCCCCCGAAGGGGCCTAGGTGGTCACGCCGGGGCATCCCATCCAGTTTGTCAAGGGGGTGGGGCCCCGGCTTGCCGAAATCCTGGCCGCCCGGGGGATCCGCACCCCGCAGGACGCCCTCTATCTTTTCCCCAAGGGGTACCAGGATCGGCGGCGGACGGTCCCGATCCGCGAGGCCTCTCCCGGCATGACCGTTCCCGTCCGCGGGAAAGTGCTCTCCGTCCAGGAAAGCGGCCGCGGCTACCGGCGCGGGAGCCCCCGCCTGCTGGAGGTCGTCCTCTTCGACGGGACCGGGCGGATCGTCGCGAAATGGTTCCGGTACCATCCCTCCCTCGTCAAGCGCTTCCGGGTCGGCGAGCCCGCCGTCGTTTGCGGGACGGTCCGGTACTTCCGCTTCATGCCGGAGATGCACCACCCGGAGATCCTTTCGGGCGAAGGAGCGGACGACCCGATCCACTCGGGGCGGATCGTCCCCATTTACCCGGACATAGAGGGGATCCCCCCGCGCGTCCTCCGGAAGATCCAGTGGGAGGTCGTACACGGACACGCCGGCAGGGAGAAGGAGTGCTTCCCCCCCTGGATCCTCGAGAAGGCGGGGGTGCCTCCGCTCGGCGAGTCGCTCGCCGCGATCCATTTCCCGCGGGACGACGCCGACGCGGCAGGATTCCTGGACCACACATCGCCCCAGCGGAAGCGGCTCGTGTTCGGGGAGCTGTTCTCCATCCAGTGGGCGCTCGCCCTGCGGCGGGCGGGGATTGAGCGGGAAGCGGCGGTTCCGCTCCCATGGGACCGGGAAATCGTCGACGAGATCAAGCGACGCCTGCCGTTCGAGCTGACCGGAGCCCAGCGGCGTACGATCAACGAGATCCTCAAGGACATGGGGCGTCCCCACCCCATGCACCGCCTTCTCCAGGGAGACGTGGGGAGCGGCAAGACCATCGTCTCCTGGATCGCCGCGATGGTCGCGTGGAAGCACGGCGTCCAGGCCGCCGTGATGGCGCCCACGGAGATCCTGGCGGAGCAGCACTACCGCAGGTTCCTTTCCCTTTCGGAGGGGCTTTCCGCGCGTGTCGGGCTGCTCTCGGCGGCGCTGCCGCCGAAGGAGCGGGAAGCGGCCCGGCGGAGGATCCGGATTGGGGAGACGGACATCGTCGTGGGGACGCACGCGCTGATCCAGGAAAGCGTGGAGTTCCACAACCTCGCCTTCGCCGTCATCGACGAGCAGCACCGGTTCGGCGTCCTGCAGAGGGCGGCGCTGCGGGAGAAGGCGGCGGTTTCGCCGCACCTGCTCGTGATGACCGCGACGCCGATCCCGAGGACGCTGGCCATCGCCCTCTACGGCGACCTGGACATCTCCGTGATCGACGAGATGCCGAAAGGCCGGATCCCCGTGAAAACCCGCGTCGTGCCCCCCGAAGGAAGGGGAAAGGTGCTCGAAGAGATCCGCCGTGAGCTGGAGCGGGGGGGGCGCGCCTACGTCGTTTTGCCGCTCGTGGAGGAGTCGGAGAAGCTGGCGCTGCGCGACGCCGTCCGGACGGCGGAAAGGTTTCGGGAAACGTTCCCCGACGCCGGGGTGGGGCTGCTGCACGGCAGGATGAAGGCGGACGAGAAGGAAGGGGCGATGCGCGCCTTCAAGGCGGGGGAGCTGCGGCTCCTCGTCTCCACGACGGTGGTCGAGGTGGGGGTGGACGTTCCCGAGGCGACGGTCATCGTGATCGAGCACGCCGAGCGGTTCGGCCTCTCACAGCTCCACCAGCTTCGGGGACGAGTGGGCCGGGGTGCGCGTCCCTCCTCTTGCTTCCTGATGGTGGAGAACGGGCAGGGCGAGGAGGCGGCGGCCCGCCTCGCTGTTATGGAGCGGACCACCGACGGCTTCCGGATCGCCGAGGAAGACCTGAAGATCCGGGGACCGGGCGATTTCGCGGGGGTGCGGCAGTCGGGGATCCCCGACCTGGTCTTCGCCGACCTGGTTCGCGACGCCGGGATGTTGCAGGTGGCCAAGGAAATCGTCGAGGAGCTGCAGCGGAGGGATCCGAACCTCAAAGACCCCGCGCACGAGGAGATCCGGCGGTTCCTGGAGAGAAGAGCAACCGCCGGGGGAGTGAAGGATTAGGCGAGGCTACGGCCGGAGAAGCAGATATCGGCCGAGATCGCCGAGCCAGTCGATCATACGTTTTCCGCGGCTTGCGCCCCGCGGAAGTCTTTCCGGAGCCGTGATCTCGACGTCGGGGGGGAGCGGAATCCGCCTGAGAATAACCTGATTGCGAATCACCGGTGCCTCCCGCCGCAGAGTCGCGATGTCCTTCCGGATCGATAAAAATTGCGAAATGCGGCCGAATGAGTCCGCTACCGGATAAATCGATCTGTTCGAGGTCATGTCCCACTCCCTCCTACCGTTGAAATATCCCCCTGCCGGAGCGATGCCCCATCCGCCCGCCTTGCGACAGCGGACGGATGGGGCGGAACCGGAAACTACGGACCCACGCGATAGGGCCGCATCATCTCGTTGTCCTCATGCGAGAGGATGTGGCAGTGCCAGACGAAGAGGCCGGCGATGTCGAAATGCGCCTTGATCCGCGCCATCTCGCCGGGGTAGACGATGACCGTATCCTTGCGGCCGGACTCACCGGGATCGGGGCCCCTCATCGCGCCGTCGAGCATCACCGGCTGCATTACCATCCCGTCGGCGTCGAGCGCCAACGCCTGCCGCCCGATAATCTCGAACTGCACCAGGTGGATATGTATCGGGTGCGCGTCTTCGGTCAGGTTGTAGATTTCCCAGTATTCCGTGGCTCCCAGAGCCGGATTCTCGGTGATCTCATCCATCCACTCCTTGGGCACCGTGAACCCGCCGGCGTCGATGATCCCGAGCAGCGCCTCGGTGGGGGCGGCGGGGACCGCATCCGGCGTGCCGCACGAAACGGCCGTATTCGTATTGTCGACGCAGACCGTGGCGGATTCCTCTTCGTTGAGGCTCACTCTGCGGGTAAAGGTTGCCGCGGGAAGAGGAGGCGGCGCCGGCAGGACCAGTTCCGCCACCTTCTTCGTGGTGTCCGGCTTCTTCAGCTTGACCACCTTGAACTGCATGACCTTGCCGGTGGTGCCGGGGTGGGCCATGGCGAAGTCGACCCCCGGGACGCCGCCGCCGAAGGGTTCGTCGGGGCCGATGTTGACCAGGGTGATGGTGTCGCCGGGCCTGTAGGCCGAGAAATCGACGATCACGTCCGCCCGCTCGGCGGGCCCAAGCAACAGGTCTTCGCGCTTCTCGGGGGCGGGCAGGAAGCCGCCGTCTGCGCCGATCTGCCAGAAGGCGAACGGCTTGGCTTTCTTCGGCACATCGCCGGCGAGGATCAGGAACCGCGAGTCGCTGCCGTTGACGATGCGGAAACGATAGCGGCGCGGCTCGACGTTCAGGTACGGCCAGCTGCCGCCGTTGACCACCATGGTGTTGCCGAAGAACTCGGGGTTCCAGATCGGCGACACGTCGCTCTTTCCGCCGTCGATGGCCAGCGCGGGGATGTACGGCCCGGTCAGGCCGTCGAAGAAGCTGCGGCTGTCGGGATAGAAGAGGGAACCGTCGCTGTTGAAGGAGCGGTCCTGGATCAGGAGCGGAATTTCATATTTGCCGGAAGGAAGAATTCCCGTCGCGAGGTCGCCGGCGCCGCCTCTCAGCAGGTAGAATCCTGCCAACCCGGCGTAGACGTTGGTGCGGGTCATCCCGAGGGAGTGGTCGTGATACCAGAGGGTGGTAGCCCGCTGGTCGTTGGGATAGATGAACACAGCAGCGCCGTCATCGGTGGGAATTTCGGTGTCATACATCGTCCCCCGCGTGGTGTAGCCGGCCGGAATATTTACCGCCGCCGGCAGGTACCACGCCTCGGGGAAGCCGTCGCTCCTTTCCCCGACATGGGCGCCGTGTAAGTGGGTGATGACGGGAACCGGTCCCAGGTAAGGATTCGGGTCCGTTCCGCGGCAGTCGGACATCATGGGCATGGGATTATCTTCCGTGCAGACTCCCGGCGGATTTGCCCAGTGCAGCGTCTGGTCTACCGGCAGGATGTGGGGCAGGAATCTGTTGTCGCCGTCCACGAGTCCGTTGATCCATTTGACCGTGACCGCCGTGCCGGCCGTGGCTTCGATGGTGCGGCCGGGATAGGTGATGGCATCCATCGTCGGGCCGTAACCCCAGACGAGCGTCTTGCCGTAGCTGCCCGGCAGGATCTGCTGCAAGGTCTGTCCCGCCACGATCTCGTAATTGTCCGCCGTTCCGGTGGTGGGCATTACCTCAGGGATGTTCAGGGGAGTGACGAACTTCGGGACCTTTTCCACTTCCAGCGTTCCGCCGAGCACCGGGTTTTCCGATACCAGCGGATTTTCGATGCAGCCGGCGAGAGCGATGCCGAATGTCAGGACAAGGGCCGCCGACAAGGCGCCGAACCTCCATGAAATCGAACTCTGTCCCATCGCATTCCTCCTTTCCTGTTTGTGGGTTGCACAAGAAGTTGCCGGAACAAGGAGCGGAATCAACAACGAATAAGGATGCTTACGGCCGGAGGAATTGCATTCGGCGTGCCCGAAAGAATTATGTATAAATACGATGGGTATCTATAGGAAAATACACCGGTATTGCCTTATTGATAACTGATTGTACGGGTGCGGGAATTAGAAAATCTTCAGGTTGTTATATAAAATTATGAAAGGGAATTCTTTTTCCCCTAAATACACAGCTCCCGGATCCTGCCGTCCCTCATCTCGAACTGCCGGTCCGCCTGGGAGGCGAACTCCAGGTTGTGCGACACCATGACGACGGTCACCCCGGAATCCCGGCACAGGTCCTTCAATATCTGCACGATCTCCACCGAGCGTCTCGAATCGAGGTTCCCCGTCGGCTCGTCGGCAAGCAGGATTTCCGGCGAATTCACGAGGGCCCTCGCGATGGCGACGCGCTGCATCTCGCCGCCCGAGAGCATCCCCGGCAGGTGGTCCTTCCGGTGATCGATGCCCAGGAGCTTCAGGAGCTCCATGACGTCGTTCTCCGCGCCCTGCTTGCGGTGGAAGGTCAGCGGCACCATCACGTTCTCGCGGACGGTCAGGGTGGGGATGAGGTAGAAATTCTGGAAGATATAGCCGAAGGTGTCCCTGCGGATCGCGGTCAGCTTCCGCTCGGAAAGCTGTCCCCCGTTGCCGTCGAAGATCCGCTTTCCGCCGACGGCGAGCTCGCCGGAGGTCGGGTTGTCGAGGCAGCCGAGAAGGTGGATGAGCGTGGTCTTGCCCGACCCGGACGGACCGATGAACGAGGCGAACTCTCCCTTCTGTATGCTGAGCGATACGTCGCGGACCGCGGCGATCTCCTCGCTGCCGCGCCGGTAGAGCCTCGTCAGCCTTTTCGCTTCCAGGACCGTCGTTCGTTCGTTCATCCGCCCACCTCGTTTCGTATCGCTTCCAGCGGCCGGATCCGCCCCGCTTTCCATGCCGGGTAGAGCCCGCTCAGCAGCCCGATAACCGAGATCGTGCCGAGGGTGAACAGGATGAGAGGAAGGTCGATCGTTACCAGCCCACCTTTCGGAGCATAGGGCAGGAGGCTCCGGATCACCCATTCCGTGGCGCGGGAAAGCAGCAGGGAAAGGACCACGCCGAGAACTCCGCCGGCGACGCACAACAGCAGCGTCTCGATCCAGACAAGCCGGAAGATGTCGCCAGGCATGGCGCCGATGGTCTTCAGGATGCCGATCTCCTGGAACCGCTCGTGGATCGACATCAGGATCGTGTTGATGACGCCGACCATCGAAATGATGATCGCGATGGTCGCGATGGACAGCACGAGCACCCGCGCGGTCGCGACCAGCGACATGATGGTCTGCTTCACCTGCGCCAGGCTCACCACCTGGACGTCGGGCAGCTGGTAGAGCCTGTTCTCGAGCCGGGCAGGGTCCGCGTCCTTCCTTACCTTGATGCCAATGGTCGTCAGGATCCCCTGCTTCCCGAAGATCTCCTGGAGGGTCCGCAGCGGCACGAAGATGGTCCCGTCGTCCTGCGTGCCGGTCCGCTCCAGGATGCCCACGACCTTCAGCTCCACGTTAAGATCCGGGACGAGGATCAGGTCTCCGACCTCCCTCTGTTCGAGCTCGGCCGCTTCGTAGCCCATCACCGCCTCGTAGGCCTTTTCCCTCTTGAACCAGCCGCCGTGCCGGAACTTGAGGTAGCTCTTCATGGGAGGGAAGCCTTCCGGATCCACTCCCAGGTATGCCGCAATGCCGCCGCTTTCCCCCTTGTTCGGGTCAAAGGCCGCCGCCATCAGCATGGGCGTGATCCGCTCCACTTCCGGTTCCTTCATGACCTTTTCGCCCATGGACTCCGGCAGGTACTTGAGGCCGGTGCCGCCTTTCAGCATCATGGTCGCCGCCTCGTAGGGACACCCCTTGGCCATGAGCATCATCTGGAAGCCCATGTTGTCTATGTCCCGGTCCAGGGAGCTTTCGAAGCCGCGGTTGAAGCCGAGCAGGCTCACCAGCACCCAGGCCGAAAGGGCGATGCCGACCAGCGTCAGAAGGCTGCGGACCTTTTTCCGAAGGAGATTTTTATAGGCGACCTGGAATTTGCTGATCATTTTATCGCCTTCGCGGGCGCTCCGCCCTTGCCGGAAAGTTCCGGAGAGATATTAATGAACTCGTTGACGAGGATCAGGTTCTTTTTCGTGCCCCGCAGGATGTACCTGAAATCCGTATCGGCGGTCGGCGAAGGGTTCTTGATTGTGGCGACCCTCCCGGATGCCTTCCCGGTCGCGACTTCGTAATTGTCGAAATCGAAGAGGGTGAGTCCGACGAACTGCTTTCCGAACGAATCGATGCGGAACTGCGGCGCGTATGAGCCGGTCAGCCTCTGGAGGTAGAACGTCTTGATCCGCTGGTCCGGGTCCAGGGCGAGAAAGATCTGGATCCCTCCGTAGCGCCCTTTCTGGTTGACGCCGTGAATGTAGCCGATTTTTTTATCCCCGGCATAGATGACGTAAATCGTATATGGGACGTCGATCGTTTCGTACAGGCCCCGAAGCTTGTCCCTCATCCTCGATTCGATCTGCGCCAGGAGCTTGTCGCCGCCCAGTGTCTGTA
>JBFLWB010000176.1 GCA_040758155.1 Thermodesulfobacteriota bacterium | reverse complement strand
CGTAGGGAACTCGCCGCTCCGGGAGGCCGCGGTGGAGATCCGGCGGGCCGCGCGGCGCGCCGCGGAGCTGACCTCCCAGCTCCTTGCGTTCGGCCGGCGGCAGGTCCTGCAGCCGAAGGTGCTGGGGCTGAACGGGGTGGTCTCCCGGATGGAGACGATGCTGCGCAGGCTGATCGGGGAGGAAATGGATTTACGGACCATCCTCGCGGAGGACCTGTGGAGCGTGAAGGTCGATCCGGGACAGATCGAGCAGGTGGTGATGAACCTGGCGATCAACGCCCGGGACGCGATGCCGGGAGGGGGAACGATCACGATCCGGACGTCCAACCTCTACCTCGGGAAGGATTCTTCCGGCGACGGCCCTCCCCTGCCGCCGGGCCGATACGTCCAGCTCTCCATCAGCGATACCGGGGAAGGGATGGACGAAGAGACGCGCTCGCGGGTCTTCGAGCCGTTCTTCTCCACGAAGAAGCCCGGGAAGGGGACCGGGCTGGGGCTGTCCACCGTTTACGGAATCGTCGAGCAGAGCGGAGGATACATATCGGTTCACAGCGAAGCCGGGACGGGATCGACCTTCCGCGTCCTCCTTCCACGGGCGGAGGAGCCGAAGCCCGCAGCCGGGGAGACGCCCCGCCCACCTGACGGCGCCCCGCGCGGGGAAGGGACCATCCTGGTCGCGGAAGACGACGAGCCGCTCCGAAGGCTGGCGGTCAGGGTCCTCGAGAAGAGCGGATACAGGGTCCTTTCGGCGGGCGACGGCGAGGAGGCGCTCCGGGTCGCCGGGGCGCACGAAGGGGAGATCGCCCTGCTGCTGACCGACGTGATCATGCCGAGAATGGGGGGCGGACAGCTATACGAGCGCCTGCGGGAGATGAGGCCCGGCACCAAAGTGATCTACATGTCCGGCTACGCCGGGGAGGAGATCGCCCAACGCGCGGTCATGGATTCGAAAGCGGCCTTCCTGCAGAAGCCGTGCACGCCGGCTTCCATTGCGCGAAAAGTGAAAGATGTCCTGGCCGACCGGGGTCTTTGAGGAATTTCCTCATCTTGCGTTGAAGTTTTGACGCCCTGTTTCCGAAATGCAGGTTGGTACCTCCGGGGGCCAATTTCATGACGATTTCCGCTTCCGGAGGAGAAGGAGGAAAAAAATGGGATCGCCGGAATGGAAAGAAGATTTTTGCACCGGTATCGATGAAATGGACGAGCATCACAGGAATTTTTTCGACTATCTTAAACAGCTGGAAGCGGCGGCGGGAGGAAGCAAGGGAAGAGAGATCCTCGAACCGTTGCTGAAAAAGCTTGATGATTACGTTAAACATCATTTTTCCGAAGAGGAGCGGCTCCTGGAATTATCGGGCTTTCAGGAACTTGAGCGGCAGAAACGACAACATGAATTCTTCGCAGCGCAGGTTGCGGATCTGAAGCAGCAGTTTTCCAACGGGAACGCTTACATCCCGATCAGCACACTCGCATTCTTAAAAGACTGGTTCCTGCACCACATCCTCGAATCGGATAAAAAGTATGGGGAATATATTTCCGAAATCCGGAACTGAAGGCGAGATCCATGACTGACAGGGAGAGCCGTTACCGGACGTTCTTCGAGAACAGTCTCGACGCCATGTTCATCACGACGCCGGACGGCCGGGTGCTGGAGGCCAACGCCGCGGCGTGCGAGCTGTTCGGCTACACGGAAGAGGAGCTGATCCGGATCGGGAGGAAAGCGGTCATCGACCCGCAGGACCCGAGGTTGCTGCCGGCGCTGAAGGAAAGGAAGGAAAAGGGGAGGTTCGCCGGAGAGCTGAACTTCCGGCGGAAGGACGGGACGATCGTCCCGGTGGAGATCACCTCGGTCGTCTCGCGCATGGCGAACGGGGAGGAGCGCGCCAGCATCATCGTCCGGGACGTCACCGGCCGGAAGCGGGCGGAGGAGGCGCTTCGCAGGAACGAGGCGTTCACGAGGGCGGTGATGGACCACCTGCCGGTCGGCCTGGCCGTGAACTCGGTGGACCCCGCGGTGGACTTCGTCTACATGAACGACAACTTCCCGAAGTTCTACCGGACGACGAGGGAGGCGCTCGCCGATCCGGGCGCGTTCTGGGACGCCGTCTACGAGGATCCGGACTTCCGGGAAAGGATCCGGAAGAGGGTGCTGGACGATTGCGCCGGCCACGACCCGGAGCGGATGCACTGGGAGGACGTGCCGATCGCCCGCAAGGGAGAGGAAACCAGGTACGTCAACGCAAGGAACACTCCCGTGCCCGGAGCGTCGCTGATGATCTCGACCGTGTGGGACGTCACCGACCGGAAGCGGGCCGAGGAGGAACGGGAGAAGCTCGGGCGGAAGCTCCTCCAGGCCCAGAGGATGGAGGCGGTGGGGACGCTGGCGGGCGGGATCGCGCACGACTTCAACAACGCACTGACCGGGATCTTCGGCTTCGGGAACCTGTTGCGCGAACAGATCTCGGGGAACGCGCAGGCCGAGCGCGACCTGGGCGACATCCTGCGCTGCGCGGAGCGCGCGGCGACGCTGACGCGGCAGCTCCTGACGTTCGCCCGCCGCCAGGCCATCGAGGCGGTCGACCTGGACCTGAACGCGCTCGTCGCCGGGCTGGAGAAGCTGATCGGGAAGGCGGCGGGCGAGCGCATCGAGGTCCGCACGAGGCTTGCGGACGGTTTGCCGGCGATCCGTGGAGACCGGGGGCAGATCGAGCAGGCGCTGATGAATCTTTGCCTGAACGCGCGGGACGCGATGCCGGAAGGGGGGAAACTCTTCATCGGGACCGGGATCGCGGTTCTCGGCGAGGAAGACGTCGCTCGGCATCCTTACATGCGCGCGGGGAGGCACGCCGTGCTCGAGGTCACCGACACGGGCGTCGGGATGGACGAGGGGACCCGCGAGCGGGTGTTCGACCCGTTCTTCACGACGAAGGAGCCGGACAGGGGGACGGGGCTGGGGCTGGCGGTGGTGTACGGGATCGTGAAGCAGCACAACGGGTTCATCCACCTCTACAGCGAGCCGGGGAAGGGGACGACGCTCAAGGCGTACTTCCCGGCCGCGGAGCCCGCGCCGGATGCCGTTTCGCAGGATCTCGCGGAGGAGCCGGTCCGCGGCGGGACGGAAACGGTCCTGTTGGCGGACGACGAGGAGTCGGTCCTGGCGGTCGCCCACCGGACCCTGAAGGAGCTGGGGTACGATGTCCTCATTGCCCGGGACGGGGAGGAGGCGGTCGGGCTCTTCCGGCGGAGCCGGAAGGTCGATCTGGTGGTGCTGGACGTGGTGATGCCCGGAAAAGGGGGACCGGAAGCGTACCGCGAGATGCAGCGGGACAAACCGGGCCTCAAGGCGATCTTCATGAGCGGTTACTCCATCGACGCGGTCCTTGACCGGCTGGCGCCGGACGGCGGGCATCCGTTCCTGCAGAAGCCGTTCGCTCCGACGATGCTGGCGAGGAAGATCCGGGAGGTGCTCGATGCAGGCATCTGACGCGGTCCTTCTGGTGGACGACGACCCGTTCGTGCTGCAATCGACCTCCCGGCTGCTGGGCCGGGCGGGGTACCGGGTGACCGCGTGCGCCAACGCCGCGGACGCGATGTCCCGGCTCCGCGAAAGCGCCTATTGCGCGGTGCTGACGGACATCAAGATGCCGGGGATCAGCGGCCTCC
Organism: Thermodesulfobacteriota bacterium; assembly: GCA_040758155.1. NCBI lineage: Bacteria > Pseudomonadati > Thermodesulfobacteriota > Thermodesulfobacteriota bacterium. The sequence goes on along the minus strand of JBFLWB010000176.1, from coordinate 11,070 downwards.
AGTTCCTGGAGATGGCGCACGCGCTCGATCCCGAGCTGCCCGTCCTCGTCATGACGGCCTACGCGGAGATGGACATGGCCATCGACGCGATCCGGAAGGGCGCGTTCGACTTCATCATGAAGCCCTTCAAACCCGAATACCTCGCCCATTCCATGAACAGGGCGATCGATTTTTGCCGGCTCAAGCGGCTGGAGAAGGACTATACCCGGATGCTCGAGCAGAGCCTCGAAGAGCGGACCCGGGAGCTGAAGGAGGCGCTGGAGAAGGTCCAGTCCGCGAGCCGGGAGATCGTCGAGCGGCTGGCCGGCGTCGCGGAGTACAGGGACACGGACACCGGGAAGCACATCAAGCGGATCGGGCTGTACTCCAGGACGATCGCCGAGGGGCTGGGGATGCCGGGGGAGTTCGTCGAGGCGATCTCCTTCGCGAGCATCCTCCACGATATCGGCAAGGTGGGAATACCGGACAGCATCCTGCTGAAGCAGGGGCCGCTGACGCCGGAGGAGTTCGAGAGCATCAAGGCGCACACGATCATCGGCGGAAGGATGCTGTCCGGATCCACCTACTCGGGAATGCCCATGGCCGCCGTCATCGCCCTGAACCACCACGAGAGGATGGACGGCCTCGGGTATCCGCGGGGGCTGAAGGGGGACGAGATCCCGATCGAGGGGAAGATCGTGATGATCGCCGACCAGTACGACGCGCTGCGGAGCGAAAGGCCCTACAAGCCGGCGTTCGACCACGAAAAATGCTTCAGGATCCTCACGGAGGGGGACGGAAGGACGTCGCCGGAGCAGTTCGATCCCGCCGTGCTGAGCGCGTTCGTCCGCGTCGCGCCCGATTTCGACAGGATCTATCTGGAGCGGTATGCCTGATCGGAGGAGGTGAAGCCATGCGGATCGAGGTCGACGGCGCGCGGTTCGATGTCGAGCTGTATGAGGGGAATGCCGTCCGGGAGCTGATGAGGTTCCTTCCGCAGCGGATCTCCATGTCCCGGTGGGGGGACGAATTCTACGGGGCGCTCAAGGGGAAGATCGATCCCGCGGGCGATCCCGTGCGGGATGTGTTCGAGGTGGGCGAGGTAGCCTTCTGGCCGCCCGGAAACGCCCTCTGCATCTTCTTCGGCCCGACCCCCGCCAGCCGTGGGACGGAGCCGCGCATGGCCTCCCCCGGCGTCGCGCTGGGAAAGATCCGGGGAGACGCGACGGCGTTCCGCCGCTACGGCGCGACGTTGAAGAACGTGGAGATCGCGGCGTAGATCTCCTCGTGATACCGGCGGCGCAGCGGGAAGAGGTCGATGAAGCCGCAGTGCCCCCCGTATCGCGTCCGGACGACCCGCAGGTTCCGGTGCTCCGACAACGCGTCGTAATCCTCCCCCGGTATGACCGGGTCGTCGTCCGAGATGAAGATCGTCACGGGGATTTCCAGGCCGTCGAAGAACGCGTCCCGCAGGGTGTACAGCTCGAAATAATCCCGGTACGTCGGAAATTCCCGGAAATAAGGCATGATCCTTTCGGTGAGATCGAGGCACGTCCCCGCGTCGAGCATCCCGTCGAAGCGGTACAGGTGCGGAAACAGCCGCTGCTTTCTTTCCAGGGAGCGCTTCCATTTCGTCAGGAAATACCGCAGGTAGATCGAGGGGCCGCGATCGATGGCCACCGTGGTCTTGAAGGGGTCGAGCGGCGGGCTCACGGCGAAGACGGCGCGCACGCCGCTTCGCCCCAGGCCGGAGTACCTGCGGGCGATCCGCAGGGCGAAGTTGCCCCCCAGGGAAAATCCGACCAGGAAGGCCGGCCCGCTCTCCGCCGGGCCGGCGAGGAGGTCCACCGCTTCGAAGGTCTCGTCGAGGAGGGCGCCGTGGAACAGCCCTTCGTTCAGGTGATGCGACTCTCCATGGTCCCTCAGGTTCAGCCGGCACACGCTGAAGCCCCGCCGGAGGAAATAAGTCCCCGCGTCGATCATGTACGTGGAGGAAGAGGATCCTTCCCACCCGTGCAGGAGGACGATCAGCCCCTTCGGCGCGGGGTGGCGGGAGAAAAGGGCGAGCAGCCTCGCGCCGGACGGGGTGGAGACGATCCGCTCCTCGGCGTTCCGCAGCCCGGGCGCCTCCTTCCGGACGCGGAGGCGGGAGCTCGCAAGGATGGACTGGACGTGGGGATTTCTCACCAGCGGGAAAGGTCGAAAGCCGCTCATCCCGTCGTTCATCGGAAATTTATAAGTTATCCTCGCCCGGGATGCGCGTCAACGGCTTTCCGCTCCGCCGCTCCGTCGAAACATTTGGTGTACTGAGCCGGGCTCATGGTATTTATGGAAAAATTTATGAAATCGCGGATTTCGTCAACCCGGGAGGAGGGGAGATGCTGAAGGACATGAAGATCGGCGCCCGGCTGTTTCTCGGTTTCGGGATCGTGCTTCTCCTTACGATCGCCACCACGTTCGTCGCAATGTACCAGGGCGCGCGGACGGTCACGTTCGTCCTGGTCGCCGTCGTCGTCGCGCTGGCGGCGCTGATCGCCGCGTACCTCACCCGCGGGATCGTCCGTCCGCTGAACCGCGCGCTCCTGATCGCCGACGCGCTCGCCGCCGGGAACCTGAACAAGCAGGTGGAGACGGGGAGCTCGGACGAGATCGGGAAGCTGCTCGCGTCGATGCAGGCGATGGTCGACAAGCTCCGGGGCGTCATCGCGAGCGTCAAGATGGTTTCGGACAGCGTGGCCCACGGGAGCCGCCGGCTCTCGGATTCGTCCGACGGCCTCAGCCGGGGGTCGCAGGACCTTGCCTCCCACGTGGACCAGATCGTCACCGCGATCACGGAAGTCTCGCAGACGATCACCGACGTGGCGAAGAACGCTTCGTACGCCGCCGACGCGAGCCGGAAGGCGTCGGAGACGGCGGCGCAGGGAAGGAAGATCGTGGACACGACCGCCGGAGACATGAGCCGGATCGCGAAGATGACGGGGGAGGCGGCGAAGACCATCGAGGAGCTCGGCAAGAGCTCCAAGCAGATCGGGGAGATCGTCGCGGTCATCAACGACATCGCCGACCAGACGAACCTGCTGGCGCTGAACGCCGCGATCGAGGCCTCCCGGGCGGGCGAGCAGGGGAAGGGGTTCGCCGTCGTCGCGGACGAGATCCGGAAGCTGGCGGAGAGGACCGGGCAGGCGACCAAGGACATCGCCCGCAGGATCGGCGCAATCCAGCGCGCCTCGGAGGAGTCCGCCGAGGCCATCAAGCGGGCCGGCGGCGAGGTCGAGGGCGGGGTGGGGCTCTCGAAGGAGGCGAGCGCTTCCATGGACTCCGTCGTCGAGGCGGCCACCGGCGCAGGCGACCTCGTGCACAGGATCGCGGCGGCGACCGAGGAGCAGTCGACCGCGACGGAGGAAGTGACGCGGAGCATGGAGAACATCTCGGAGATCACGCGGAAAACCGCATCGGCCGCGCAGGAGATCAAGGTCTCCGCGGGCGACCTCGCCCGGCTCACGGGCGAGCTGAGCGAGAAGGTGTCGTTCTTCAAGGGGACGGCGGCCGAGGCCGAGGCGCTCGTGAAGAAGGCGATCGGCTACATCCGGGCGCACGGCAGGGAGGACGCCTTCCGGGAGATCAACAACAAGGGCGGGATGTTCACGAACCGGGACCTGTACGTGTTCGTGTACGACATGAAAGGGAGCGTGGTCGCCCACGGACAGAACGCGGGGATGATCGGGAAGAGCATGGTGGACGCGCAGGACCCGGACAAGAAGTTCTACGTCCGCGAGCGGATCGAGATCGCGAGGACGAAGGGGAGCGGGTGGCAGGACTACAAGTTCCAGAACCCGAAGACGAAATCCGTCGAGGACAAGATGGCGTACATCGAGAAATGCGACGATCTCATCGTGGGGGCCGGGGCGTACCGGTGAGCTTCCTGCCGTCCAGGACCTCCCGCACCTTCCGCAGGATCTCGTCGGGCGCATAGGGCTTCATGAGCAGCTCGACGTCGCTTTCGAGGCCCGCCTTCCGTTCGAGGAGGTCGGGGGCGTAGCCGCTGGAGAAGACGGCCTTCACGTCCGGGCGCTCCTTCCGGATCTCGTCCAGCGCCTCCCTGCCGTTCATCTTCGGCATGATCATGTCGAACAGCAGGAGCCGGATGGAGTCCCGGTGCTCGCGGAACTTGCGGACGGCGTCCTCCCCATCCACCGCCAGGATGACGGTGTATCCTGCGGAACCCAGGTACCGGCAGGCGAGCTGCCGGAGCGTTTCGTCGTCTTCCGCCACGAGGATCGTCTCCGACCCTCCCCGAGGTTTGTCCTGGCGGGGCGCCGCGGCTTCCGCCCGGAGCGCGGCGCGGTCGACCGGGAGATAGATCTTGAACGTGGTTCCGCGGCCGGGCTCGCTGTACACGTCGACGAACCCCTCGTGCTGCTCGACGATGCCGTACACCACGGACAACCCGAGACCCGTCCCCTTGCCGACCTCCTTCGTCGTAAAGAAGGGCTCGAAGATCCTCTTGCGGGTTTCCTCGTCCATCCCGCCGCCGGTGTCCGACACGGTCAGCAGCGCGTATTCGCCCGCTTTGCCGAATCCGTGCGCGGAGACGAACCCGTCGTCCAGGCGGACCGGCTCCGCCGCCACGGAGAACGCCCCGCCGCGCGGCATCGCGTCGCGGGCGTTCGTGGCGAGGTTCATCAGCACCTGCTCGATCTGGTGGGCGTCGGCGAGGACGGTCAGCGGCTCCGGGCCTCCCGGCGACACACTGCACTCGATGTCCTCGCCGATGACTCGCCGCAGGAAATTCTCCACCTTGCGCATGATCGCATACAGGTCGACGGGCTCACGCTTTCCGGCCTGCTTGCGGCTGAACAGCAGCAGGTCCTTCGTGAGGTGCGTCGCCCGGTCCGCCGCCTCGAGCAGGGATTCGAGGTTCGCCCGTCCCGGATCGCCCGACGGCATGTCTCCCAGCGCCAGGTGCCCGTACCCTATGATCGCCGACAGGATGTTGTTGAAGTCGTGGGCGATCCCGCCGGCGAGCGTCCCGATGGATTCCATCTTCTGGGACTGGAGATACTTCGCTTCGAGCTTCTCGTGCTCCGTGATATCCCGCAGCACCGTGATGACGCGCTCGATCCTCCCTTCGTCGCCGGGCAGGGGAACCGTCCGGACGTCCCAGGTGCGGTTTTTCCCCATCCTGACGACGGTGTTCACCGGTTTCCCCGACGCGAAGGTTTGCAGGACCGGGCATGTGCTGCACGGCCCCGTCCTATTGTGGATCACCGTATAGCAATACCGGCCGGGAAGCGCATCGGCCGTCCCGCCGAAGTTTTCCGCGCAGGCCCGGTTGGCCCACCGGATCCTCAGCTCCCGGTCCAGGAGCATCAGGTGGTCGGGAATGGCGTCGAGCAGACCGTGGAACTCCTGGGAAAGCCCCCGGTACCGGTGCTCGCTTTCCAGGAGGGTCGACTCCGCCGTCGCCCGCGCGGCCGACGCGTCGTCGAGAAGTGTGCGGACTGCCTCGACTTCGGCGACGGCCGGCGCGGTGTCGCGGGAAAGGGAGGAGATCACCAGCGACTCCACCGGGTGGGTCAGCTTCCGGCCCATCCAGCGGCCGCCCAGGACGCCGGCGAGCGTGAACCCGAGGATCGCGAGGGCGAACGCCGCGGCGGCGGAAAGGATCGGGCTGTGGTATGCCGCGGGAGGGACCTCCACCACCACGGACCAGCGCGACGCGGAGCACCGTGCCGAGCGGCGTTTCCAGGAACCCCAGTCGGGCAGAGCGTTTTTCCCGTCCGGGGACGCGCGGCGAGCCAGCGTCTCTCCGCTCCCGTCGAGAATCGTCAGCATCCATCCCGCAGGCAGGGAGATCCCCTCGATCTGCTTCTGAAGCGAACGCGCGGCGACGGCGGTAAGCAGGATGTGCCGCGGCCGCTCTTCGACCAGGACAGGCACCGCAACCGCGAACAGCGGTTCCTTGGCGAACGGTCCGATGAACGAGTCTCCGACCGAAGGCTTCCCCGTCTCGAGGACATCCTGCGCGGCAGAATGTCCCCGCGGACGCGGCAGCGCCGGAAGGGGGATCCCGAAGGGGACGCCGCTGTTCAGCCGCATCCGCATATCCGGGTCGGCCAGGATGACGCGGCTGCCGAAGCTCTCCTGGAACCCCTTGGCCCGCGCGTGGAAATCCTTCCATAGCCCCGGGTCGACCGCCATCGGCGACTCCGCCAGGACCTGCAACGCGGAGATGCGCGTCTGGAGGAACAAATCGATCCGGTTCGCGGCGTTCTGCGCCTGGTGCGAGATTTCCCGATCGAAGCGCGATTGCAGGGTCCGGACGTGCGCGTATGTGAAACCGGCGGCCAGGAGCAGGAGCGGCAGCATGCAGACCCAGATCAGCCGGGTCAGCAGCGAGCGGAGCGGAACGGGTTTCTTCTGTGAGGACATCGGGTGTTGGGGCATCGGGGTGTCGGGGGAGATATCAACCGGTCCGGTGGTTCTGGCCTTGTTCCATGTCACCCTCCGTCGGGCAACCGGTTCGGGCAGTCACTCGGGTTGACGGTACGCCATGGAAAATTATTCCACGCCGCCGGGGTCGCCTGTCAAGCGGGACGCGGCGGACGCTTTCGCGTCGGCGTGCTTTCCGCACCGGTCCCCGAACATCGCGATGACCCGGCCGTCCTGCCGGAATACGACGACCTCGCAGGCGTTCGGGCAGTCCCGGCACTCGACGCTGCCGGTCCGGAAATCCGATCGCGCGATGCCGAATCCCTTGAACCGGGTCGCGCCGCCCGTCTTCGCGACGTGATCCTTCGCCAGGATCGCCGCCCCGACGGCTCCCATGACCCCGAAGTGCTTCGGGACGACGGGCTCCTTCCCGAGATGCTCCGCGAACGCCCGCCGGATGCCGGCGTTCGCCGCGACGCCTCCCTGGAACACTACGGGCTGCCGGATCTCCTTCCCCTTTCCGACGGAGCTGAAGTAGTTCCGGACGAGCGCGCTGCACAGCCCCCGCAGGATGTCGTTCACGGCGCAGCCGAGCTGCTGCTTGTGCACCATGTCGGATTCCGCGAACACGGTGCACCGTCCCGCGATCCGCACCTCCGTCCGCGATTCCAGCGCCCTGCGGCCGAAATCCTCGATGGGGATCCCCAGCCGCGTGGCCTGCTGGTCGAGGAAGCTTCCCGTGCCCGCCGCGCAGACGTTGTTCATGGCGAAATCCGCGACGATGCCGTTCCGCAGGAGGATGATCTTCGAGTCCTGCCCGCCGATCTCGATGACCGTGGCGGCGTCCGGATGGAAATGCGTGGCGGCCACGGCGTGCGCGGTGATCTCGTTCTTCACCACGTCGGCGTCCACCATCGCGCCGATGAGGTGCCTCGCGCTCCCGGTCACCCCCGCGGAGGAAACCGTCGCCCCGGCGGGCAGGGCGGCGGCCGCCCGCTCGAGCCCGCTCCGCACGGAGCCCAGCGGGTCCCCGTGGGCCCGGAGGTAGAGCGCCTCGACGACTTCCGCCGCGTCGTCGAGGACGACGATGTTGGTGCTCACCGAGCCGACGTCGACGCCCAGGTGGTATTTCATCGGGACCTCCTGAATTCGATCAGGTCGATGAAGGCCTCGACCCGCGTCGTGAAGCCGGCGTCCCCGGTCTGCTCGTCGATGGGCAGGTTGAGGACGGGGACGTCGAAGTCGGCGCCGATCCCGGGGAGGATGCTCCGGACGACGACCTCCGGCATGCAGCTGAACGGGTAGATGTGCACCAGCCCGTCGAATCCCCTTTCGGCGTAGCGGATCGCGCTGCGCACGGTGTCGGAGGCGAACCCTCCGATGTCGTGCCGCAGGTACCCCCGCGCCTTCCCGGACAGCGCAAGTTCCTCCGGCGTCGTCGGGATCCCCGGGTCGAACAGCGTCCGCAGCCGGATGCCGTTCTCCGCGTAGACGTCCAGGTCGCACAGCCGCTCGAAGATGTTGTTGTTGATGATCCTCTCGTTGATGGTGTACATGTCGCCGACGACCGCGATCCGGAGCATCCGCTCCGGGTCGAAGGGCGGATACGACTCCCGGTCCTCGTCCATCCGCCGGCCGAGGTCGCGTAGGTCGAGGATGGAGTCGGTCCCGTCGATCTCCTTCGTCCACCGCGCCCGGAAGGCCTCGGCCTCCCGCTTCCGGGCGGCGAGGTAGATGTCGCGCCAGCCGTCCTCGACGCTTTCGAGGAGGAAAAGCTTCTGCGCGGCGACGACCAGCCCCTCGGTGACCTGGAGCAGCGTGATGTCCCGATGGTGCGGCCGGAAGCTCTCGAGCACCCGGTCCGGCCGGATGGTGTTCAGCAGGACGATGTCGATGTCGCGCCCCGTCCTGCGGAGGATGTGCTTCTGCGCCATGCCGAAATCGGCGAGCTGGCACGCGGAGATCGTCCGGGAGAACGGCACGACGAAAACTTCCGCTCCCAGGTCGATGCCCTCCAGCAGGGAGCCGAGGAGCACCTTGAAGGGGAAGCAGGAGAATTCGGGAGAGAGGGAAATCCCGCGCGCGATGGTGGCGAGGGTCGGCGGCGGGATCGTGACCGTTTCGATACCGACGCTTCTCGCGAACGCGTTGGTCGCGATCGCGGACCTCCCGATCTGGTAGAAGGCGAAGCGCTTCATCCCCGCCCCGCTCCGCGCGGAGGCCGCCCGCGGCCGATCATGTCGAAGAAGGCCTCGATCCGCGTGACGATCCCGGCGTCCCCGGAGTGCTCGTCCACGGTCAGGACCAGCATCGGCTTCCCCTCCGGCAGGTTGGCGTCGATGTACTCCCGGATCAGGGAATCGGAGGAGCATCCGAACGGCGTGATGTAGACGATCCCCTTGACGTCCGGCCTGCGGGAAAAGAGGATCGCCGAGGCGACGACGCGGTTGCCGAGGCTCCAGTGCGTTCCGCACTCGAGGGAGGCGAGGGTGCGGGCGATCCGGTCGGCGGACGGCATGTCGGACGTGACGACTCGCGCCCCCCGCTCCCGGAGTCGGCGGAGCAGGTCGAAGCTGATGTAGGCGTCGTTGAACAGGTAGGTGTGCCCGATGACCGCGACGACGGGCCCGTCCTTGACCGCCGGGGCCTGGGCGCCCGCCGGCGGCTTCGGGGAAAGTGCCTCCTCGAACGGCGTCCCGCCCGCGACGAGCGCCTCGAAGGCGGCCTGCCGCTCCAGCGCCTTCCGGTAGGCGGCGTAGATCCGAACCGGGTTCGTGCACAGTTTCGACGCGACCTCCCGCAGGGAGGAGAAAAGGGAGCCGAGGAAATTCTCGACGTCCACGTCTGCAGACATGAGAGAAAGCCCCGGGACGGCGGCCTTCGCGATGTCCGGCGCGGCGATGAGCTTGGGGCAGTAGTACGACCCTTTCTGCGTCGAGATGACGTAGGGGAGGAAGACGAGATCGCACCGGTCCGCGAGGTCCGCGATGTGGCCGTGCAGCAGCTTGATGGGCAGGCACAGCTCGCCGCTGCTGAGGTTCAGGCCGTCCCGGAGGATCTTCTTGTTCGTCGGCCGGCTGACGACGACTTCCGCTCCGAGTTCCGTGAAGAACGTCTCGCAGAAGGGAAAGTAGCTGTAATAGAAGAGCGCCCTCGGGATTCCGATCACGGCCATGGGGACAGTATAGTCGCGGCGGGCGCGGTGCTCCACACCGGATCGGGGCATCTAAATGTGGGAGGTGAACGAATATGGGCGGAAGATACGACAACCTCGCCGAACACACGGAGAATTCCGATCTCGTCCTGACGCGCGCATTCGACGCGCCGCGCGAGCGGGTCTGGGCCGCATGGACGGAGCCGGATCGCTTCGCGCAGTGGTGGGGGCCGGAGGGTTTCACGGCGCCCCGCTGCAGCATGGATCTCCGCGTCGGGGGGAAATATCTATGGTGCATGCGGTCGCCCGAGGGGCGTGATTACTGGAGCACGGGAGTCTACCTGGAGATCGTTCCGCTGAAGAAGCTCGTCCTGACGGACAGCTTCTCGGACAAGGACGGGAACATCGTCCCCGCGTCCCATTACGGGATAACGGGGGGATGGCCGCGGGAGCTTTACATCGCCGTGACGTTCGAAGAGGAGGAGGAAGGCCGGACGACCGTTACGCTGCGCCATTCCGGTATTCCGCAGGAGATGATGGACGACTGCGCCACCGGGTGGAACGGCTCCTTCGACAAGCTGAGGGACAGCGTGGAGTGAACGGAGGCCGCCCGGTCAGCCGGGCGGCTCCGGGACCACGAAATCCTCGAGGTTGAGGTGGTCGTACGCGAACCGGGCGATCTCCCGCTCGGCGAGCCGCGAAATCCTGCCGATCTCCTTCAGGGTGGGGTTCTGGCTCTCGAAGCGCTGCCTTTTTTCGTAATAATACCTGCGGATCGGCGTTTCGGCCTGGAGCGACAGCCCGCACCCCCCCATCTTCCGCCAGTCCGACCAGCGGATCCCCCCGCCGGTCTCCGAAAGCACGAATACCATGTCGTTTTCCCTCCCGCGGCCCTTTGTAATCCTGAATCGGATGCGCGTGGAAAATCTTTAACGTTTTCGACAAGGATCCGGCTGGAGTATGATGGTTTTAAAATCCATCCTTATGAGGCGGGGAGGGCCCGATGAAAGGGAACGCCAAGCTCATCGAGACGTTGAACTCGTTGCTTTCCGACGAGCTGACCGCGATCAACCAGTACATGGTCCATTCGGAGATGTGCGCCAACTGGGGGTACGAAAAGCTGCACAAGCATTTCGAGAAGCGGGCCATCGAGGAGATGAAGCACGCCGAGAAGCTGATCGCGCGGATCCTGTTCCTCGAAGGGACCCCGACGGTCAACATCCTCGGAAAGATGATGATCGGCGCGGATGTTCCGAAGCAGCTCGCCGGCGACCACGCGCTGGAGATGGGCGCGGTCAAGGCGTACAACGCCGCGATCAAGCAGGCGGGCGACGCCGCCGATTTCGCCACCCGGGATGTCCTGCAGCACATCCTCGAAGACGAGGACAAGCACATCGACGGCATCGAGGAGCTGCAGGACCAGATCGGGCACATGACGCTTCCCATTTTCCTCACCACCCAGGTCCAGGGGTAGAGGGAGGCTGAAGGTCAAGGTTCCGGAAGGG
>JBFLWB010000175.1 GCA_040758155.1 Thermodesulfobacteriota bacterium | reverse complement strand
ATCCGGTTCACGTAGGCCTCGAGCTTCTCTCCCTTCACGAACCCGTTGTCGGGCACGGCGAGGTCCACGACGTCCGCCCGCTCGAGAGACATGGCCAGCTTCTGGATCTCGTAGGCCGGTGTCCCGTAGGCATAGAGGACACCGACCAGGGCGCCCACGCTCGTGCCGACGATCAGGTGGATCGGGATGCCGGTCGCCTCGATGACCTTGAGCACGCCGACGTGCGCGAACCCGCGGGCGGTCCCCGCCCCCAGGGCGAGCCCGACCCTCGGCTCCGGCGGGAGGACGGATTGCGTCCGGATCGGCCCGATCACGGGAACAGCGTGGGGCGGCCTTCCGCGGACTGGAAGCCGCCATCGACGAGTTTCGACAGCACCTTCTTCGCCGCCGCGACCGCGGGCACTACGGCATCCCCCGCGGCGATCCGCGCGGCGATGGCGGAGGCGAGCGCGCATCCGGTGCCGTGGGGATCGCCCCGGCGCGTTCCCACCGGCGGGAGCAGCGTGACCTCCCCGCCCGAGACGACGATGTCGATTCCCTGCCGCCCCTTCCACGGGAAGTGGCCGCCCTTGAGGACCACGGCGGCTCCGGTGGCGTCGGCCAGCGCCTTCGCCGCTTCGACCGCCTCCGGGAAGGAGGAGATCTTCCGGTCGGCCAGCTTTTCCGCTTCCATGAGGTTGGGGGTCAGCACGGCGGCGGCGCGCAGCAGGTTCCGGTACGCCGGAAGGGCGGATTTCACGAGGAGGGGATATCCGGAAGAGGAGCGCAGCACGGGATCGACGACCAGGGGGATTTCCCGGCGGGCGGCGGCGAAGGAGAAGATCGCCTCCGCGGCCGCGCGCGTCCCCACCATGCCGACCTTCACCGCGCCGAGCGGGAACGACTTCGCCGCGGCCTCCAGCGAATCGTCGAGGATATCCCGCGGGATCGGCGCGAACCGGGCGAATGTCTTCGTCGTCTGCACCGTGAAGCAGGAAGCCATCGCGCACGCGTGCGCCCCCGCGGCGCACGCCGCGCGGGCGTCCATCAGGATCCCGGCGCCTCCTGTCGGATCGAGCCCCCCGAATGCGAGGATCACCGGGACCCCGGTCCGTTTCTTCATGCCTGCCTCCCTTTCGCCTTGCGCGTTTTCGGGGCGAGAGACAGCTCGCCGATCTTCTTCCGCAGCGTGTTCCGGTTGATCCCTAAGATCCCGGCCGCCCGGAGCTGGTTACCCCCCGCGGCCTCGAGGACGACCTTCAGGAGCGGGCGCTCGACCTGCCGCAGGAACAGCGCGTGCAGCCCCGTCTCGGAATCGATGGCGGGCCCCAGGCGCCCCACGAACTCGCGGACCCGGTCCTCGATGAGCTGCTCCATCGGGGCGGAGGACGGGTCCGGGGAGCCGTCCTCCTTCGCCATCTCGCGCGTCACCTCGTCGCGGCGCAGCAGCTTGCCGGAGGAGAGGACCGCGAGCCGCTGGACGAAGTTCTCGAGCTCCCGGACGTTCCCCTTCCACGGGCGCGCCGAGAGCGCCTCGAGCGCTTCCTTCGAGAATGAGCGCGTCGGGCGGGACAGCAGGGCGCAGTACTTCCGCAGGAAGTAGTCCGCCAGCAGCGGGATGTCCTCCTTCCGCTCGGCGAGGGTGGGGACGCGGATCGTAAAGACGTTGAGCCGGTCGAGGAGATCCATCCGGAACTTCCCGTCGGCCGCCATCCGGCGCAGCTCCCGGTTCGTCGCGGCGAGGATACGGCCGCGGAACCCCTGAGGCGCGTTCGATCCGACGGGGGTGAATTCCCGCTCCTGCAGGACGCGCAGCAGCTTCGCCTGCAGGTCGAGCGGCATGTCGCCGACCTCGTCCAGGAAGAGGGTGCCCTCCCCCGCGGCGGCGAGCTTCCCCTCCCTCCGCATGTCCGCCCCGGTGAACGCCCCCTTTTCGTGCCCGAACAGCTCCGCCTCCTGCAGCTCGCGGGGGATCGCCGTCGTGTTCACGGCCACGAAGGGGCCGTTGCGCTCCCCGAGGTCGTGGATGCAGCGGGCGATCAGCTCCTTGCCGACTCCCCGCTCTCCGAGGATCAGGACCGTGGCGTTCGAGTCTGCGATCTTCCCGATGTCCTTGAACACGTCGATGATCGCGCGGCTCTTCCCCACGAGCCGGTAGGAGGCGCGGTCCTCCCGCTCCTCCATGCGGAACGGCCGCTCGCCGGAAGCGGCTTCCCGGGCCAGGTCCCGCAGGAGGTCCTCGATGTGCGACAGCTCGAACGGCTTGGTGATGAATTCCGCGGCGCCCGCGCGCGTCGACCGGGCGGCGAGGTCGGGGCGGTGCACCGCGGTGACGATGAAGAAGCGGGTCGGCGACTTGCGCGCCTGGACGCGCTCCAGGACCTCGATCCCCTCCACGCCGGGCATCCGGACGTCGATGAAGGCGGCGGCGTAGCTGTTCCTCCCGAGGAGGGCGAGCGCCTTCTCCCCGTCCTCGGCGAGGTCCGCCGCGAATCCCATCCCCGTGACGGTCTTCTTCAGGACCCAGCGGATGCTTTCGTCGTCGTCGGCGATCAGGACCCTTTTCACCGCGCTTCCTTTTTGCCCGGGTCGACCGGCAGGGATATTCTAACCGTGGTTCCCTCGCCGGGAGCCGACATTATTTCGAGCTTCCCGCCGTGCCGCGTCACCGCCTGCCGCGCCATCGCCAGCCCCAGCCCCGTCCCGTGCGGCTTCGTGGTGTAGAAGGGGAGGGCCGCCTTCTGGAGCTCCTCGCCGGTCATTCCCGCGCCGCTGTCGGAGATGTCGATCTCGAGGAAGGAGCGCTTCCGCCCCCGCCCCATGGCGAACCGGTAATTGACGTTGAGCCGCGCCTCGACGCGCACCGTCCCTTCTTTCCCGATCGCCTCCACGGCGTTCTTCAGGACGTTGAGCAGAGCCCGGTAGACGGTGTCGGGGTGCCCGGAGACCGGGGGGAGGCTCGGGTCCGTCCGCAGCTCGAACTGCACGGCCTTCCCCTGGGCCCGCGCCTCCGACAGGAGGAGCTCCTGCGCGTCGTTCAGCAGGGGGGCGAGGTCGAACGGACGGGGGGGAGGCGGCTTCCTTCCCATCTCAAGCATCTTCTCCACGAGCTCGTTGATCCTGCGCGCCTCCCTCAACACCAGGCGGACGCCTTCGAGGCGCTCCTCTTCCGCCCCTTCGCCGCGGAGGATCCACTGGGCGGCCCCGAGGATCCCGCCCAGCGGGTTCTTGATCTCGTGCGCGATGCCGTACGCCAGCGTCTGCATCCCCTCGGCGCTCATCGCCGCGTGGGCTTCCCGGTCCACCAGGGAGAGGATCTCGGACGACTTGACGGAAAGGATCGCGCCCTGCGGCTCTCCCCCCGCGCCGGTCAGGGGGGAGGCTCCCAGCATCGCCGGAAGGACCGATGCGCGCCCTCCTCTCGACGCGCTCCCGCCCGTCCGGATCGCGACGTCGAACGCCGTGACCGGGGCATGCTCCTCGAAGGTCTTCCTGAGGATCCGCACCGCCTCCGGGCTTCCCCGGAAGACGGTCCGGTAATGCCTGCCCCGCAGCGACTGGAAGGAGCCCTGCAGTAGCTCCTCGGCGGCCGGGTTGAGGTACGCCAGCTTCCCGGCGGCGTCGAACACGACGATCCCGAGGTTGATCGATTCGAGCGTCCTGCGGTGGAGATCGTTCAAAAGACGCGCTCCACGGCCGCCCGGAAGGAGTCCGGGTCGGCGATCCGCGACAGCTCCGCGCGGAACGCGGCGGCCCCGGGGATCCCCCGGCTGTACCAGGCGAGGTGCTTGCGCATCTCCACGATCCCGCGCGTCCCCGACCGGTCGTACATCTCCCGGCCGTGGCGCAGGATAAGGGCGCGCCGCTCATCGGGCGAGGGGGAGGCGGCTCCCGGGGGGGGCGGCGCCCCGATCGTTTCTTTCAGTGCGGCGAAAATCCAGGGATTTCCCATGGCGGCCCGGCCGACCATCACGCTGTCGCACCCCGTCTCCGCCATCATCCGCGCCGCGTCCCCGGGCAGGCGCACGTCCCCGTTCCCGATGACGACCCGGTCCGGGAACGCTTTCTTCAGGGCGGCGATGTGTCCCCAGTCCGCCGTACCGGAGAACATCTGCCCCCGGTGGCGGGGGTGCAGCGTGACGGCGGCGACGCCGGCCTCGAAGAGCTCCCGGGACACATCGAGGTACGAAACATCCCCCGCGCCGAATCCCGACCGGATCTTCGCCGTCACCGGTAGCCCGGAGCCCCGGATCGCCGCCCGGGCGATTTCGCCCGCGAGGCGGGGATTCGCAAGGATCGCGGAGCCGGACCCGCCGCCGGTCACCTTCCGGACGGGGCAGCCCATGTTGATGTCCATGAAATCGAATCCCCGGCGCGCCACCTCGGCGGCCGCCTCCCCGATCTCTCCGGGATCGTGGCCGAAGAGCTGGGCGCCAACGGGCCGCTCCGCCTCGTCGAACTCGAGGTAGCTTCCCGACCGGCGGGGGTCGCACAGCAGCCCCTTCGCCGACACCATCTCGGTCACGACGATGTCCGCCCCGTTTTCCCGGCACAGCCTGCGGAAGATCGCGTCCGACACCCCCGCGAGGGGGGCGAGGATCAGTTTCCCCCGGAAATCCATGGCCTTACTATACCATGCGGCGGGTTTCCCTTGACCCGGAGGGCGATGCGTGGTATTTATTTGCCGTTTCGCGGAAGTCCGCACATTCCGAGGTTGTCCCGCCAAGCGACATCCCGTAATAAAGGAACGGAGGGGTTATGACTGACACGGTTTTCTCACGGTGCGCCGCATTCCTGCGGAAAATGCTCCCCGGCGTAACGGCGTTTGTTTTGCTCATGCTGGCGAACAGTGCCGGCGCGAGCGAGGCGGAGCTCGTGGTCCCCGACCTGGCCCAGGGGTCCTTCCTCGGGATGACGGGGTCCGCGATCCTGACGTGGGGGCTCGTGATCTGCCTCCTCGGGATCGCCTTCAGCCTCGTCCAGTTCTCCCAGATCCGGAACCTCCCCGTCCACAAGTCGATGCTCGACATCTCCGAGCTGATCTACGAGACCTGCAAGACCTACCTGATCCAGCAGGGGAAGTTCCTCGCCATCCTGTGGGCCTTCATCGCTGTGATCATGGTCTGGTACTTCAGCCGCACGATGGAAGCCTACAAGGTCGTCATTATCGTCCTCTTCAGCATCGTCGGCATCCTCGGCAGCTACTCCGTTGCCTGGTTCGGGATCCGGATGAACACCTACGCCAACTCGCGGACGGCCTTCGCCGGGCTCATGGGCAAGCCGTACCCGACCATGGCGATTCCCCTGAAAGCCGGCATGAGCATCGGGATGCTCCTGATCGCCGTGGAACTGGTCCTGATGCTCATCATCCTCGTCTTCATCCCCGGCGAGCTGGCCGGCCCCTGCTTCATCGGCTTCGCGATCGGCGAGTCGCTGGGCGCGGCGGCGCTCCGGATCGCGGGCGGCATCTTCACGAAGATCGCCGACATCGGCTCCGACCTGATGAAGATCGTCTTCAAGATCAAGGAAGACGACGCGCGCAACCCCGGCGTCATCGCCGACTGCACGGGCGACAACGCGGGAGACTCGGTCGGCCCGACGGCGGACGGCTTCGAGACGTACGGCGTCACCGGCGTGGCGCTCATCACGTTCATCCTCCTGGCTGTGGGGCAGCAGCTCGAGCCCGCCATCAAAACATCGTTCCAGGTCCAGCTCCTGGTGTGGATCTTCGTCATGCGCATCGGGATGATCGTCACCAGCGGCTTTTCCTACTGGCTCAACGGCGTCTACAACAAGGGGAAGTACGGCGAATCGGCCAGGTTCAACTTCGAGCACCCGCTCACTTCCCTCGTGTGGCTGACCTCCATCGTCTCCATCCTGATGACGTACCTCCTGTCGTACCTGCTGATCCCGGCGCTGGGCGACGGGTCGCTCTGGTGGAAGCTCTCCACGATCATCACCTGCGGCACGCTGGCCGGCGCGATCATTCCCGAGCTGGTCAAGATCTTCACCTCCGTGAACTCGCTCCATGTGAAGGAAGTGGTCACCGCCTCCCGCGAGGGGGGGCCGTCCCTGAACATCCTCTCCGGTCTCGTGGCGGGCAACTTCAGCGCGTACTGGATGGGGATGGCGATCATCATCCTGATGGCGGGCGGATACATCGTCTCCACGATGGGGCTGGGCGACATCATGGCGGCGCCGGCGATCTTCGCCTTCGGGCTGATCGCCTTCGGCTTCCTCGGGATGGGACCGGTCACGATCGCCGTCGACTCCTACGGCCCGGTGACCGACAACGCCCAGTCCGTGTACGAGCTCTCCACCATCGAGACGCTCCCCGACATCAAGCAGGACATCAAGAAGGAGTTCGGGTTCGAGGCGGACTTCGAAAACGCCAAGGTGTACCTCGAAGAGAACGACGGGGCGGGGAACACCTTCAAGGCGACCGCCAAGCCGGTGCTCATCGGCACGGCGGTGGTCGGCGCCACGACCCTCATCTTCTCGATCATCCAGCTCCTCGCCGCGCAGTACGGCACGACGGGGCCGGGCGGGATCGACCAGGGGCTCTCCATCATGAACCCGCTCTTCCTCCTGGGGCTGATCACCGGCGGCGCGGTGATCTACTGGTTCACGGGCGCGTCCACCCAGGCGGTGTCCACCGGCGCCTACCGGGCGGTGGAGTTCATCAAGCAGAACATCAAGCTCGAAGGCGGGGGAGAGAAAGCGTCGGTCGCCGACAGCAAGAAGGTCGTCGAGATCTGCACCAAGTACGCGCAGAAGGGGATGTTCAACATCTTCCTCGGCGTCTTCTTCAGCACCCTGGCGTTCGCCTGCCTGAACCACTACTATTTCATCGGGTACCTGATCTCGATCGCGATCTTCGGCCTCTACCAGGCGATCTTCATGGCGAACGCCGGCGGCGCCTGGGACAACGCGAAGAAGATCGTCGAGACCGAATTGAACATGAAGGGGACCGCGCTCCACGACGCCACCGTGGTCGGCGACACCGTGGGCGATCCGTTCAAGGACACCTCGTCGGTCGCCATGAACCCTATCATCAAGTTCACGACGCTGTTCGGCCTGCTGGCGGTCGAATTGGCGATCACGCTGAATCCGGCCTTGAGCCACTTCCTGGCGGCGGTCTTCTTCCTCGCCTCCACGGTCTTCGTCTACCGGTCGTTCTACGGGATGCGGATCAAGAGCGAGTAATAACACCCTGGCGGGGGACACACTTCCCCTTCATCCCGCGTTTGAAGCGAAGTATGTCCCCCTCTGATCCCCACTGGGGCCCCCGAAAGGGGGCCCTTTTGCCGGTAATCGATGCCAACTTCTTTATGGGCTATGGGGGGGTGTAAAACCTGTGGTCTCAAAGACTACAAGCCCAAGGAAAAAGGTGTTTTCGAGGCCCTTGTAGTTTCAATGGAGTGATCCCCGCCTGGTGGACCGTCCAGGACCAGCGCTGGTGGCTGATATCGCCTGCAATTGCCTGCAAAGGGAGTTTGCGTTTGTCTCGGTGGTGCTGGATGCCAGGTCGTGCAAGGGCAATCCCTGCGACTACGTCTATGCGGAGAGTTTCTTCAAGACGCTGAAGCAGGAAGAGATTAACGCCGTCGAGTACAAGACGATGGGGGACGCATCGGAGCGGCTGCCGCACTTCCTGGAGGAGGTGTACAGCCGCCGTCGGCTGTATTCTGCGATCAGGTATGTTCCGCCCGAGGAGCACGAACGAAAATACGCTCGGATGGGGAGCCAATCTCCCGTGGTGGGACTGTTCTCCTTGGGCTTGTAGTCTTTGAGGCCACAGGTTTTACACCCCCCCATAGCCCATAAAGTAGTTGGCATCGATTACCGGCAAAGGGGATGTGTGTCCCCCGCCGGCTACGGCACGATTGTGATGTTTGCCGGGTCCCGCACGACCATTTCCAGCAGGTTCTTACGGAGCGTCACCTCGCCGCGCGCCCGGACCTTCTTTCCTTTGAAAGCGGCCTCCGGGTCCTGCGGGAAAAGGGGAAGGTCCTTCGCCGGGATGACGACCGTCAGGTACCGCTTCCAGTTCGTATGGAAGTTGAGGTAAAGGACGCTCCCGGTCCGGTGCGTCCGGACGATCGTCCCTTCGACGACGATCCGCTCGTCGATGTGCCGGCGCGCGTCCTCCCACGAAACGGCGGAGGCGGGAACGGCCTCGGACTCCTGCGGGAGGCGCTCCGTGCGGCCGGAAAGCGCGTCCGACGCCGGATCGACGGGTCGGTATCCCCGCTCGCGGGCTTTCCGGGCGAACTCCGCGTCCGACAGCTCCGCCCGGGCCTTGAGGACCCACTCGATCTCCTTCGCCAGCTCCCCGCGCGGCGTTTCGTCGAGGGCCCAGCCGCGGTGAACGACGGCGTAGGAGCTTCCCCCCGCGGGATACACCTCCGCGCGGGGCGCGCTCCCCGAGAGCAGCCAGCGCAGCTTCGCCGTCCCCGCGTCCTTCCATATCCCTTCCCCGTCCCGGCGCGCCCGGGATTCCGCCGCCGTGAACTCGTCCCGGCGGGAGAACGGGAACCTGGTATATGCGCGGGCCATTCCTGCGCGCAGCATCTCGAGGTTCAGGAGGCGGCCGTCCGGCGGGGGGAGGAACACGTACCGGAGGCGCCGGTCGTACCGGTCGCTCTCCTCCGCCCCTTTTTCCATCCGGACGGTCTTTCCGAGGCAGAGGGAGGAAAGGTAAGCTGCCGACTCGTCGCCGAAGTACTCCTTCCCGACGAACGGGTGGGCTCGCTCGGGAGCGTCGATGCCGATGAGGCGGACGGTAGCCGGAGAGCCTCCGGAGACGACGCGGAGCGTGTCGCCGTCTATCACTTCTTCGACGACGGCGGTTTCCGCCGCCGCGCGCGCGCCGGGGACGAAAAGCGCGGGCAGAAAAAAGAGCGCGGCGAGGAGCGGGAGCCTACTTGAGCGCTTCCGGGTTGATCTCAACCTTCAGTTCCTTCCGCCGGTCCGCGAGGAACTGGTCCCTCAACGTGGTTTCCCCCTGCCGACGCATCCCCTGGAGGAACTCGTCCTTCCTTTCGGCCCATTCCGCAGCCCCGGCGATGCGCTCCTCAAGGAACGCCACGCCGAGCGACCGCCCCTCCGGACCCGGGTAGATTTTCGAGGACACCGGCGCTTTATTGGAGAGGATGGAAAGGTCTTTCCGGACGTCCCCCTCCTGAGCCATCCCGCCGGGGATCGTGTCGGCGAGCGGCGCGAACCAGCCGGTCGGGGCGACCGGAATCCCGGCCTTCTTCGCGTTCGCTTCGAACTCCGCAGCGGTCTTGGAGGCGGAAAGCGCCTGCAGGAGCGCGGCGCGCGCCGCCGCGACCCGTTTCTCCCGGGCGGCCGCGGCCGCGACCCGGGCGCGGACTTCCTGGAGCGGCGGTATGCGGGAATCCTCCTTGGCCGCCACCTGGTAGAGGAAATGCGTATCGCCGATGGTCTTGACCGGGGCTACCTCCCCGGCGGCGAGCAGGAGGGCGTCCTGCGCGACGGCGGAGGGGATTCCGGCTGCCCCTTCCGCGCCGATCCAGCCGGTTTCCACCGCTTTCACGCCGTAAGCGGAAGCCGTCTTGACGACGTCCCCGGCTGCCGCCGCTTTCGGGTGCGCTTCGTATGCCTTGACGGTGGCGAGGTCTTTTCCCTTCTCCCGGGAGATCTCCTCGACGACGCGCCCGCGCACCTCGGACAGCGGCAGCGTTTCGGGGAAGCGGATCCGGTTGACCCGCGCGATGACGAAGGCCGTCCCGACATCCACCGGGCCGATCACCGTGTCGACCGGCGCGCCGAAAACGGCTTCCGAGAGCCCGGGCCCCGCGTCCTTCCGCGTGACCCACGTCTCCGCGCCGAACCGCCTCTTGTCCTTCATCGCCTCGGCCAGGGATCCGGCGGCCTTCCCGGCGACCTCTTCCTTGTTCTTCCCGACATACGGAAAGACGATCTTCGAGACCAGCCGGCTCTCCTCGGTCCGGAACC
Organism: Thermodesulfobacteriota bacterium; assembly: GCA_040758155.1. Taxonomy (NCBI): domain Bacteria; kingdom Pseudomonadati; phylum Thermodesulfobacteriota; species Thermodesulfobacteriota bacterium. The sequence goes on along the minus strand of JBFLWB010000175.1, from coordinate 3,016 downwards.
GGTCCGCGTTATCCTCGTAGTACGCCTTCACCTCCTCCTCGGTCGGACGGACGTCGCCGGCGAACCGGTCGGGGGTGAACGCCGCGACGGCCAGCTTCACCCGCGCGGGGATCCGGAAGCTTTCCCTGGACTGCTCGTACTTCGCGGCGATCTCGCCGTCCGACGGGGGAGCGACGTTCTTCAGCTTTTCCGGGTCCGCCGTCGCGACCAGGACCCGGATCTCCCGCGTGGTGAGCAGGAACAGCTCCTTCGCCTCCGTCTCGGGTATGAGGACGCCCGCGGCGAGAAGACCTTCCAGCTTTCTCAAGGTGATCGCGGAGCGGGTCGACGCCTCGTACGCGCCGGGAGTGAGGCGGCTGGCCGCGAGCACCTGGCGGTACCGGTCCTCCCGGAACTGCCCGTTCGCCTGGAACGCGGGCGTGGCGGCGATCTCCCGCTGCACCTCGTCGTCCGTGGCGGAGATCCCCAATGCGGCCGCTTCCGCCATCATGATCCTGCGGCGGACCAGCAGGTCGATCGCCTGCTGCCTCACGTCCCGCGCCATCTCCGGCGTGAAGGCGGAGCCGAGCGCATCCCGGTAGGCCTTCTCGAGGGTGGAGGCCGTTTCCGCCATCTCGGCGAAGGTCACCCGCTCTTCGCCTACGGTGGCGGCGACGTCCCGGTTCTCCGCGTCGTACGACCCGACGCCCCACCAGATGAAGGTCAGCGCTATGAAGCCGAGGATGAGCTTTATTGCCCAGGAGCGGGCGTTCCGGCGAAGCACGTCGAGCATGGCGTGAGGGTTCTCCTGTCGGTGTCGAAGGTATTTCCGTATTCTCCCCCTGCGCATTGCATTGGGTCAAGTGGACTGCTACGATAACGGGAACCAAACGGAGGAACGAGGAATGATCTTCAATCGGCTGCTCGGTCTGTTCTCCCACGACCTCGCCATCGATCTGGGCACCGCCACGACGCTGGTATACGTGAAAGGGGAAGGGATCATCTGCTCCGAGCCCTCCGCGGTGGCCGTCCACCGGGACAGCCGCGGGACGAAGAAAGTCCTCGCCGTCGGGATCGAGGCGAAGCGGATGATCGGCAGGACTCCGGGGAACATCGTCGCCATCCGCCCCATCAAGGACGGCGTCATCGCCGACTTCGAGGTCACGGAGGCGATGCTGCGGTACTTCATCCGCAAGGCGCACAAGGCGCGCACGCTGGTCCGCCCGCGGATCATCATCTGCGTTCCCTACGGGTGCACCGAGGTGGAGCGCCGGGCCGTGCGGGAATCCGCCCAGAGCGCCGGAGCCCGGGAAGTGTACCTCATCGAGGAGCCGCTCGCGGCCGCCATCGGCGCGGGGCTTCCCATCACGGAGCCGTCCGGCAACATGATCGTCGACATCGGCGGGGGCACGACCGAGGTCGCCGTGATTTCCCTCGGCGGGATCGTCAAGAGCATGTCGGTGCGGGTGGCGGGCGACAAGATGGACGAGGCGATCCTCCAGTATGTGAAGCGGAAATACAACCTCCTGATCGGGGAGCCCACCGCGGAATTCATCAAGGTGGCCATCGGCAACGCGTTTCCGGGGTTCCAGGAATCCACGGAGGTAAAGGGGCTCGACATGGTCTCCGGCGTCCCGAAGGCGCTGACCCTTCATTCGGACGAGATCCGGGAAGCGCTCTCCGAGCCGGTGCGCATCATCGTGGACGCCGTCAAGGCCGTTTTCGAGGAAACCCCGCCGGAGCTCGCGGGGGACATCTACGACCGGGGGATCGTGCTCGCCGGCGGCGGCGCCCTGTTGCGGAACCTGGACGACCTGCTGCGGGAGGAGACGGGGCTTCCCGTCTCGGTCGCGGAGGACCCGCTCTCCTGCGTCGTGCTCGGGTCCGGCAAGGCGTTGGACGAACTCGACCTCCTTCGTCAGGTGGCCCTGCACTAGGAACGGGAACGCGGCGGGCGGTCGGCCGCCACGGTGTCTATGGGATCATTCTTCCGGAAATGGTGGCGCCTCCTGGTCACCCTGGCGCTTCTCGCCTCGGCGATCCAGCTGTTCGTGCGCCCGTCGGCGGCGCTCGAGAAGGCGGAGAGCGCCCGCACCGTCGGGACCGCCCTTTTCCGCCCCCTCTTCCTCGGCGTGGATTACCTGCGGCAGGGCATCTTCGGCGTCTGGGACCATTACGTCGCCCTCGTGGGGATTTCCAGGGAGAACGACCGGCTGCGGAAGGAAGTGGCCGAGCTCCAGGAGAAGCTCCACGCGACGAGGGACGCGCAGCTCGAAAACCGGCGCCTCAAGGAACTGCTGCATTATTCCGGCTCGCTGGAGCAGCGGACCGTCGGCGCCCGCGTGGTGGGCCACGACGTCACTCCCTGGTTCCAGGCGATCTTTCTCGGCTCCGGTTCGGAGGCGGGGATCGAGCGGGGGATGTCGGTCGTCACCCCCCGGGGGGCCGTGGGGAGGATCCACATGTCGCGTCCCGGGATGTCGGAGGTGCTCCTGGTCACCGACGGCAGGTTCGCCGCCGACGTGATGGTGGAGAGGAACCGGGTGCGCGCGGTGGCCGAGGGGATCGGCGGGAACTTCTGCAACCTCAAGTACGTGTCTCCGGTCCACGACGTGGCGGTGGGCGACCGCATCGTCTTCTCCGGATTCGACGGGGCCATGCCCAAGGGCATGCTCCTCGGGACGGTGGCCAGCGTGGACCGTCCGAAGGAGAGCCTGTTCCAGAAGGTGAAGGTCCAATGCGCCGTGAACTTCCAGGACGTGGAGGAGGTGCTCGTGATCCTCTCGCGCCCGACGATACCTTTCCGGCAGGGGAAACCGTGATTTGAGGTACTTCCTCGCGCTCCTTTCGCTTTCCTACCTCGGCGCGGCCGTCTGCGTCTGGTGGCTCTCGGGGTTCGTCCCCTGGTTTCTCCTCCCCGATTTTCCGTTCCTGTCGATCGTCTTCGCGGGGCTGTTCGTGCCGGGGGTGACGGGGTTCCTCTGCGCCCTTCCCCCGGCGCTGATCCGGGAGATCACGACCTCCGCTCCCTCCTGGT
>JBFLWB010000174.1 GCA_040758155.1 Thermodesulfobacteriota bacterium | reverse complement strand
GCCGGGATGCACATGCCCATCGACAGCTTCTTCATCTCTCTCGCCGAGGAGATGAAGGACCGCGCGATCGGGATCATCCTCTCCGGCACGGCGTCGGACGGCGCCCTCGGGACCCGCAGGATCAAGGCGGAAGGGGGGATCACCTTCGCGCAGGACATGGAGAGCGCCCGTTATTCCGGCATGCCCGCCAGCGCCGTGGCCACCGGCGCCGTCGACTTCGTCATGAAGCCCGACAAGATCGTGAACGAGCTGATGCGCATCTCGAAGCACCCGTACGTGGCGAAGCGGCCGCCGGCCCAGGAGTCGAGCCGGGAGATGGCGGTCGACGGGAGCCCGGCGGAGCGGATTTTCGCCCTGTTGCGGGAATCCACGGACGTCGACTTCTCGCAATACAAGTTCGCGACCATCAGGCGGCGGATCCTGCGGAGGATGGCTCTCCACAAGATCGAGAAGGTGCCGCAATATGTCCGGTATCTCAAGGAGCGCCCGGGGGAGCGGCTCGCGCTGTTCGACGACCTGCTGATCGACGTCACGTCGTTTTTCCGGGACCCGGAGCTGTTCGAGGTCCTGAAAAACAAGGTGTACCCGCAGATCATGGAGAAACGCACCGGCTCGGAGCCGATCCGGATCTGGGTTCCCGGATGCTCGACGGGGGAGGAGGTGTACTCGATCGCGATCTCGCTGCTCGAGGCGATCGGGAAGGCGGCGGCCGTCACGCCGATCCAGATCTTCGGGACGGACCTGAACCAGCGGTCCATCGAGCAGTGCCGGGCCGGATACTACCCCGAGACCATCGCCGGAGAGGTGTCCGCGGAGCGCCTGCGCCGCTTTTTCGTCAAGGCGAACGGCGGCTACCAGATCGGGAAGCACATCCGGGAGATGTGCGTCTTCTCGCGGCAGAACCTCTCCAAGGACCCGCCGTTCTCCCGGCTGGACCTGCTGAGCTGCCGCAACGTCCTGATCTACATGAAGCCCACTCTCCAGCGGAAAGTCCTCCCCATCTTCCACTACTCCCTCAAGCCGAACGGCTTCCTGGTGCTGGGCACCTCGGAGACGGTCGGGGAGTTCACCGACCTGTTCGCCCCGGTGGATCACCGGCACAAGATCTACACGAGGAAGACGACGATCCTCCGTCCCGTGCTGGACTTCGGCACGATCCCGGGCGATACCGGCGCCCTGAACGCGGGCCCGGCGGGGATCGAGGCGAGCAGTCCCCCCAGCGTCGAGCGGCTGCAGCGGGAAGCGGACGCCCTCGTTGCGACGCAGTACGCGCCGCCCGGAGTCCTCGTCAACGAGAACCTCGAGATCCTGCAGTTCCGGGGCGACACGGGGCCGTATCTCGCTCCTTCGCCCGGCACGGCGAGCCTCAAGCTCTTCCGCCTCCTGAAGGAAGGTCTCGGTCCCGAGGTCCGGGTCGCCATCCAGAAGGCGAGGAAGCACCTTGCCCCCACGCGGAAGGAGCAGGTGACCCTGGACACGGGAGGACGGAAGATAAAGATCAACCTCGAGGTGCTTCCGTTCCGCACGGGAGGATCGGCGGAGCCGTATTTCCTCGTGCTGTTCGAAAATCCCGTGGAGCGGCGCATCCTCAAGGAGAAGGCCCCCGGCATTCCCGCGCGGGACGGGGCGGGCCGCGAGAAGGGGCCGAAGGCGAAGGAGACGTACGTCCGGCAGCTCGAGCAGGATCTCCAGTCGACGGTCGAATACACCCAGGCCGTCATCGAGGAGCACGAGGCGACGAACGAGGAGCTGCGCTCGGCGAACGAGGAGATCCAGTCGGCCAACGAGGAGCTCCAGAGCACGAACGAGGAGCTGGAAACCGCGAAGGAGGAGCTGCAGTCCGCCAACGAGGAACTGACGACCGTCAACGAGGAGCTTGCAAACCGGAACGAGGAGCTGGCGCAGATCAACAACGACCTGGTGAACCTCCTCGAAAACGTGAACGTCCCGGTCGTCATGGTGGGGCACGACCTGCGGATCCGCCGTTTCACGGTGCACGCGGAGACGATGCTCAAGCTGATCCCGGGAGACGTCGGCAGGCCCATCGGGGACATCCGGCTGAACGTCGACGTTCCCGACCTGGAAGCCAAGCTGCTGGACGTGATGCACTCGCTCCAGACCGTCGACATCGAGGTGGTGGGGAAGGACAAGCGGTGGTACACCCTGCGGATGCGGCCGTACAAGACGATCGACCACAAGATCGAGGGCGCCGTGATCACGCTGCTCGACATCGAGGCGGTCAAGCGGGCGCAGGCGCGCGTCGAGGAGCATACCCGGGTCCTGCGGGCGGTGATCGACATGGCCCGGGAGCCCATGATCGTTTTGAGGGACGACCTGACGGTCGAGCTGGCGAACCATGCCTTCTACGAGGAGTTCGGGGTGGATCCCGACGGGGCGGAAGGCGCCCGTGTCCACGAAGTCGACGGCCATTTCACGTCCGCGGAGTGGATGGACCGGCTGCACGATGCCCTCCGGACGGGGGAGACGCTCGATTTTTCCCCGTACGAGTACACCACGCGGGACGGCGTCCGGAAAAAGGGCCGCCTCAACGCGCTGCAGATCGAAGGGAGTCCGCGGGGGCTGATCCTCATCGCCATCCGGGTGGGGCCGGACGCGCTCCCTCCGGGCGGCGGTTCGTGAAGGAACGATGCGACGACGGGAGATCGATTCGGGGCCGTCCGGTCCGATGGGGCTGGTCGAGCTGGATATCAAGGGACGCATCCTCCGCGTAAACCTTGCGGCCGGCGCGATGCTCGGCGCCGACGGTTCCCTGACGAGCCTTCCCTTCTTCGTTTTCCTCGCCCGAGGCAACGTCGCCGCGTTCCTTTCCTGCCTGCGCCGCTGCCGGCAGGAGGGCGCGGTCCAGGGGATCGACCTGACGCTCTCCCCGCCGCGCGCGCCGTCGCGGGCGATCCATGTCCTGTGCGAACTTCACGACGATGCCGACGGGAAAGACCCGGTGTTCCGCCTCGCGATGTTCGACGTCACCGAACGCCGGGCCCGGGAGGACGGCCTGGAGCGGCAGGCGAACCTGCACGGCGTGGTCGCGGCGCTGGGCCGGCTCGCGCTGACCGATCCTCCCCTGCCGGATTTCCTCGATGCGGTGGTCAACGACGTCGCCGTGGCGTTGCGCGTCCCCCTGGTATGGATTCTCGAGCGGCGGCCCGACGGCTCCGGACTCGTTTCCCGTTCCGTACGGGGGTTCGGCGGCAGGAAAGGGTCCTTCGGGCTGAAAGGGGGGGAACATCCGGCCGCGGAGGCGGTACTCGACACGAAGGCGCCGGCCGTGTACCCGGACCTGAGGGTCGACCTCGGCGCCTGCCTGCCTCCCGTTCTCGCGCGTGCGGGGGCGAGAAGCGGGGCGATCGCCCCCATCCGGACGGAGGAAAGCGTCCCGTTCGGCACGCTCGAGGCCTACGACGCCCGCCTCTGGGCGTTCGGGCCGACGGATCGTGTGTTCCTCGAGTCCGTGGCCAACCTCGCCGGCTCCTTCATCGCCCGCCTGCGGTCGGCGCGGGAACTGGCCGATAGCGAGGAGCGGTTCCGCACGCTGGTCCACAGCGCGCCCGTGGGCTTCTGCATCCTCGACGGCGACCGGGCGATTTTCATGAATCCTTACCAGGCGGAGATCTTCGGGACCAGGGGGACCCCGGTTTCCTTGTCGGATATCGAGAAGGCGTTCCACGCTTCGGACGCGGTCCTGTTCCGGAAACGGTACGTTTCGATCCTGTCGGGCAAGTCCGAACCGCCGGACCTGGAACTCCGGATCCGGCGCCACCGGCCGGAAAGCGGGGAGGAGTTGCGCTGGGTGAGCGTGCGCATGACCCCCTTCCAATGGCTTGGAGCCCCGGCGGTCCTCGTCAGCATGTCGGACACGTCGAAAACGAAGGAGATGGAGCTCTTCACGCTGAAGCAGGAACGGATGGCGACGCTCGGCAAGGTGGCTTCCGGGATCGCCCACGAAGTGCGCAGCCCCCTGTCGGCGCTGAACGTCCTCGTCACCGGTATGAAGCGGGTCGTCGAGAACGCGGACGGCGTGGCGCCGGAAGCGCGCGATCCGATCCTGCGCATGATCGACAGGATCAACGACGCCTCCGGAAAGATCGAGAGCATCATCCGGCGCGCGCTCGACTTCACCCGCCCGCTGGCAGTCCCGATGGCGCCGCTGTCGGTCAACGAGGTGGTGCGGGAGGGGCTGGCGATCGCCGAATCCATGCTGGCCCGGAACGGGGTCGAGGTCCTTGCGTCGCTCCGGGAAGACCTCCCTCCGTGCCGGGGAGACAAGCGCCTCCTGGAGCAGGTCCTCCTGAACCTGCTGTCCAACGCGGTCCAGGCGATGGAGGGGCGGAACGGCGAGCGCAGGATCCGGGTGACCTCCGCCATGGAGAACGGCGAGATCGCGATCACCGTCGCGGATACGGGGCCCGGCATTCCCGAAGAGCTCCGGGATAAGGTGTTCGAGCCGTTTTTCACCACCCGTGGCAGCGGAACCGGGATCGGCCTGAGCATAAGCCGAAAAATCGTCACGGAACACGGCGGCACCCTCCGGGCCGGGACGTGCGAAGGAGGGGGGGCCCTCTTTACAATCCTTCTCCCGCCGCTTTCGGCCGTTTCTTCGGGGTGACGAATCTTCCGCGGCGAAGTACTACTGGGATGTGTTACTGTATTTAAAACAGGTTCCTTGGGGAGGGACCGGCCAGGTGACGTCAGCCTCGCGTCGGAACGGGCTATGCATAGCCCTGATATCGATCGTTTCGCTCGCCGCAGCCGGATGCCGTCCGGGCGCGGATCGCAATGCCTCGACCCCTCCGGTCCGTATGGCCCTTGCGATATCGCCCACGGCGAACGCCTCGCTGGTCGCCATCGCTCATGAAAAGGGTTTTTTCAAGGACGAAGGCATCGAAATATCGCTGGCGACGAAGGATTCCGGGCGCGACTCCCTCGAAGCGGTTTCCCGAGGGAAAGTCCAGGCGGCCACCGCGTCCTGCTTCGCATTCTCCACGAGGGCCCTGAACGATCCTTCCCTCCGGGTCCTCGCTTCCATCGGGGCGACGACCGGTAGCCGGATCGTGGCGCGAAAGGACCGGAACATCCGGAAGCCCTCCGATCTGAAGGGAAAGCGGATCGGTTACGTTTCCGATACGATCAGCGAATATTATCTGCATTCCTTCCTCGTCACGGAAAACCTCCGGATCGGGGATGTCAAGGCCGTGGATCTTCCGGCGGGACGGCATGCGGAAGCGCTGGCCCGGGGAGAGGTGGACGCGATCTCGGCGTCCGAGTTTTACGCCTACCGGGCGGAACGGCTCCTCGGAGAGAACGTCGTGGCCTGGGACTGCCAGAACAACATCGCTTACCAGTGGCTCCTCGTGGTCCGGGAGGACTCCCTCCAGTCTCCCGAACCGTTGAAAAGGCTCCTGAAAGCGCTGATCCGGGCGGAGAATTTCACGCGCGCCAACGAGGAGGAGGCGAGAGGGATCGTCGTCCGCAGGCTGGGCGTCGATCCCGACTACGCGCAGGAGGCATGGAACAGGACGCACCTCGACGTCTCCCTGAGCCAGTCCGTCGTCACGAACCTCCGGGTCTTCACGCGGTGGCGGATGCGGCGATCGGGGCAGGACGGGAAGCCGCCCGACGTCCTTGAGTACCTTTCCCCCGGGATCCTGGACGAAGTGGCGCCGGAATCCGTCACGGTGTACCGGTAGAGGCCATGCGGACCCGGACCCGGATCCTGCTGACCGTGTTCATGACGATGGCCGTATCCGTCCTCGTCGTCGCCATCGTCTACTTCCTCCTTCGCGACTTTCGCAGGGAGACGGAGATGGTCAAGGCCTACGGCGAAATTCGGGCGAAAGCCAATGCGCTGGGGCACCTCGCCGCGGAGGTCCAGGGGGAACCGGACCCGGACCGCATCCGCCAGCTCCGGGACGTGCGGGCGTCCCTCGACAAGCGCCTCGAAGCGATCGTTCCTTCGGACGTCAGGGAGAAGTACCACCTCCGGCAGATCCGGCTGAGCACGCAGGAGATCGAGAGCGCCCTGAAAAGCCTCGTCGCGTTGTCCGCCCGGCCGGAGGACGAAGCGGCGATCGAGCGCTCCGAGCTGCTCCTCGCCAACCTCGCCATGCAGGCGCAACTGATCTCCGACGACGTCCGGCACCTCTCCAGGTTCAGCGAAGACCGGATGAGAGCCTCGCGCAGAGGCGCGATCTTCCTGGCGCTCTCGTTGATCGTCGGCCTCCTCTCGGTGAACGCCGCGGTCTCCTATTTCATCGGCCGGAAGATCGTCAGGGCGGAGGAGGGGCTGCGGCGCGCGCTGGACAAGGCCGAGGAGGGCGACCGCCTGCTCTCGGCGTTCATGGAATACGTGCCGGAAGGGATCGTGATCACGGATGCGTCGCTGCAACCGACGATCATCAGCGCCGAGGTCCGGGAGCGGCTCCGATTCCTGGAGGGCGCCCGAAACGGGAAGGCCGAGGCGGCGGCGGAGGCGTGGAACGCGTTCCATGCCGACGGGACAACGCCCATGACGTTCGAGGAGATTCCTCTGGTGCGCTCCGTCCGGGACGGCGAGGTCGTCCGGGACGCGGAGATCGTCCAGTTCGACGCGCGCGGGGAGCGCGTGTCGCTGCTGTGCTCGGCGGGGCCGATCCGCGACGGGGCGGGCCGGATCGTCGGCGGCATCGCCGTCGCGCGCGACATCTCCGCGCGCCGTCACGTCGAGGAGGCGTTGCGGCGGCTGTCGCAATTCCCGGAGGAGAACCCCAATCCCGTGATGCGGTGCACCATCGGCGGCTCGCTGCTGTACGCCAACGCGCCTTCGCTGCGCCTGCTGTCGGCGATGGGATGGCGTTCCGGTTCGCAGGTTCCCGACGCCTTGCGCGGGGTCGTCGCCGAAGCCGGCGCCGTGAACCGGGTCGTCCACGAGGAGGTTTCCGACGCGGATGGACGGACCTTCGGCGTGACGGCCGTCCGCCCGGCGGGCGAGGAGTACGTCAACATCTACGCCGCGGAGATCACCGCCCTCAAGGAAGCGGAGGCGGCGGTGCGCGCGAGCGAGGAGAGCGTTCGGCGGAAGCTGGAGAGCGTGCTTTCGCCGGAGGGCGACCTGGGCGTCCTCTCGCTGGCGGACCTGATCGACATCCCCGCGCTCCAGAGCATCCTCGACGATTTCTACGCGGTGGCGGGAATCCCGATGGCCCTCATCGACACCGCGGGGCGCGTGCTGGTGGGCGTGGGGTGGCAGGACATCTGCGTGCGCTTCCACCGGATGCACCCTGTCACCTCGCGGGCCTGCGTGGAGAGCGACACCGTCCTGTCGGCAGGCCTCGCGCAGGGCGAGTGCCGGCTGTACAAGTGCAAGAACGACATGTGGGACATGGCCACGCCCGTTTACGTGGGGGGAAAGCACGTCGGGAACGTCTTCACCGGGCAGTTCTTCTTCGACGGCGAAGCGGTCGACCGGGAGATCTACCGCTCGAAGGCCGGCGCGCTGGGCTTCGACGAGGCCGAGTACCTGGCGGCTCTGGACCGCGTACCGCGGCTGAGCCGGGAGAGCGTGGACCGCGGCATGGAGTTCATCCGGAAGCTCGCGGACATGCTGTCGACGCACGGGTTCAGCAACGCCAAGCTCGCCCGGCTGCTCGCGGAGCGGGACCGCCTGAACGAGTCGCTACGGGAGAGCCGCGCGAAGCTGGACGCGGCCATGAACAGCATGACCGACGCCGTGTTCATTGTCGACGCGGAAGAGCGGGTCATCCACTTCAACCAGGCCTTCACGACGTTCCACCGGTTCCGAAACGGGGACGATTGCGCCAGGTCCATGGCCGAGTACAGGGCGATCCTCGATCTTACGCTGGAAAACGGGGAACCGGCTCCCGCGGACATGTGGGCGGTCCCTCGCGCCCTTCGGGGCGAAACGGTCTCCAATGCCGAGTACACCGTGCGCCGGAAGGACACGGGCGACAGCTGGGTCGGAAGCTACAGCGTCGGTCCCATCCGCGACGAGAGAGGGGCGATCGTCGGGGCGGTGGTGGACGCCCGGGACGTCACCGAGCGGAAGCGGGCGGAGGACGCGCTGCGGGCGAGCGAGGAGCGCCTGAGGGCGCTGCTCGGGGAAAAGGAAGTGCTGCTGAAGGAGATCCACCACCGGGTGAAGAACAACCTGCAGGTCATCTCCAGCCTGGTCGCGCTGCAGGCCGACTCGGCGAAGGACGCCTCCGTCCGCTCCATCCTCCAGGACGTGACCCACCGGGTGCGCTCCATCGCCATCGTCCACGAAAAGCTGTACCAGACCGCCGATCTCGCGCGGATCGAGTTTTCCGAGTACGCGGAGAGCCTGCTGGATTCCCTCTGGCGTTCCCTCGGGGCGGCGCGCGCCGGAATCCGGCTTTCCAAGGACATGGAGCCGGTCTGGCTCCCGGTGAACACGGCGGTTCCGTGCGGCCTCATCCTGAACGAGCTGGTCAGCAACGCGCTGAAGCACGCCTTTTCCGGCCGGACCGACGGCGAGGTCCTCGTTTCGCTCCACGGCGACGGGCAGGGAGGAGAGGTGACGATGGCCGTCAGGGACGACGGCGTCGGGCTGCCGGAGGGGTTCGACCTGGGCCAGACCCGGTCGCTGGGGCTGCGGCTGGTGCACATGCTCTCGAAACAGCTGCGCGCCGATGTGAACTTCGAGAGCGGCGCGGGAACCGCATTCACGATCACGTTCGGGAGGGACGGCGAATGAGCGGCCCCACCATCCTCATCGTGGAAGACGAGGCCATCGTCGCGGCCGACCTGGAAGGAAAGCTGGGCCGCCTCGGATACGAGGTGATCGGCATCGCTTCCGACGGCGGGGAGGCCGTGGAGGCGGCGCTGCGCCTGCGGCCGCAGCTCGTCCTGATGGACATCAAGCTGGAAGGGGACGTGGACGGGATCGACGCGGTGCGGGCGATCCGGGAACGATACGACGTGCCGGTGATCTACCTGACCGCCCATTCCGACGCCGCGACGATCTCGCGCGCCAAGGTCACGGGACCGGCCGGCTACGTCCTCAAGCCGTTCGAGGAGCGCGACCTGGTGGCGCAGATCGAGCTGGGCCTCTATAAACATCAGGCGGACCGGCGGCTCGAGGAGCAGCGGGAATGGCTGCGCGTCACCCTCACCAGCATCGGGGACGCGGTGATCGCCACCGACGCCTCCGGAAGGGTCGCCTTCATCAATCCCGTGACCGCGGCGTTGACCGGCTGGACGGTCGAGGAGGCGGCGGGACGGCCCATCGCCGAGCTGTTCCGGATCGTCGACCAGAGGACCGGGCAGCCGGCGCCGGATCCCGTGGCGCGCGTGCTGCGCGAAGGCATGCCCGTTACGCTTTCCAACCACACGGCGCTCCTGACCCGGGAAGGGCGCGCCGTTCCCATCGAGGACAGCGCGTCGCCGATCCGGGACGCGGCCGGACGGATGATCGGCGCGGTGCTGGTGTTCCACGACGTCACGGAAAAGCGCCGCGCCGAGGCGGAGCGGCAACGGGCCGTCGCGGAGCTGGAGAAGCGGACCCGCGAGCTGAACGCGATCCTTTCCTCGGTGCAGGACTACCTCTACATCCTCGACCCCGAGGGACGCTTCGCCTTCGCGAACCGGAAGCTCCTCGACCTCTGGGGCAGGACCGCGGAGCAGGCGATCGGAAAGACCATGCGCGAACTGGACTACCCGGAGGTGGTGGAAGCCGCCTTCCGGGAGGCGATGGAAAAGGTGCTGCGGACGAAGGAGGTCGTCGTGAACGAGACATGCTACGTGAGCCCCGCAGGCGTCCGGGGGACCCACGAGAACATCCTCGCGCCGATGCCGGGTCCCGACGGGCGGTTCACGTTCGTCGTGGGCTCCAGCCGGGACGTCAGCGAGCGAAAAGACGCGGAGATGAAGCTCGCCAGGCTGGCCGAGGACCGCGAGCTCGCGCTCGAGGCGTTGCGGCGCAGCGAGGAGGACCTCGTCCGCGCGCAGGCCGTGTCCCGGACGGGGAGCTGGCGGCTGGACGTCCGCCGGAACGAGCTGTTCTGGTCCGGGGAAGCGCACCGGATCTTCGGCGTCCCGGCGGGGACGCGGCTTTCGTACGAATCCTTCCTCTCGACCGTGCACCCCGACGATCGCGATTACGTCGACATGAAATGGACGGCCGCGCTGCGGGGAGAATCCTACGACATCGAGCACCGGATCGTCGTGGGCGGGAACGTGAAGTGGGTCCGGGAGAAGGCGGAGCTGGAATTCGATGCCCGGGGGGCCCTGCTCGGCGGGTTCGGGACCGTCCAAGACATCACGGAGCGCAGGCGGATGGAGGAGGCGCTCCGGGAATCGCTGGCGGAGAAGAAAGCGCTCCTCGCGGAGCTGGCGGCGCGGGCATGACCAAGAAAGTGCTCATCGTGGAAGACGAGGCCATCCACGCCATGGCCCTCGCGGATGTGATCCCGCTGCAGGGCATCGGCGTCGCGGGCGTCGTGGACAACGGCGAAGAAGCCGTGCGCGCGGCGGAGAGGCTGGGTCCCGACGTCGTCCTCATGGACGTCCGCATCCGCGGTTCGATCGACGGGCTGGGCGCCGCACGGGAAATCGCCGGGCGCCTCAAGATCCCGGTGATCTTCATGACCGGACTGGAAGACCCGGAAACGCTCGCCAAGGCAAGGGAGGTGCACCCGCTCGCCATCCTTGCGAAGCCGCTGGACGTCGACCTCCTGGTGGAATTGCTGCATCGGGTATAACGCCGCTTTTCGCGATTTCGATCACGTTTCGGGTACTGTTACATTTCCGTAACGCAACGTGGTTCCTAAAGACGTGCAATTCCGCGAAATACCGAGCGGTATGACGATTGCTTGTTTCCCGGAAATGGAAGGGACTTTAAGGACGCGCATTCGCGCCTTTATGCTGCCGGTTGCGATATTCATCGCCGTCTCCGATTGCGGCGGAGGAGGAAGCTCCTCCGCGGTCCAGGCACCCCTCCCGGGCGACCCTCCAGGCGGCACGCCGGCCGTTCCCGACCTTGGAGCGAACGCAAGTTTGCGTGGCGCCCGCCCGTTCCCGGACGACAACCCGTGGAACACGCCCATCGATCAGGAGCCGGTTGACCCGGCCTCCGACGCGATCATCGACCGCATCGGCAGGAACGCCCATTTCCATCCGGACTTCGGCGCGGACTGGAACGGCGGTCCGTTCGGGATCCCGTACATCGTCGTGTTGGGAGACACCCCCGGCGTGCCCGTTTCGTTCCAGTACGCAGAGGAAAGCGATCCGGGCCCGTACCCGATCCCTCCCGGCGCTCCGATCGAGGGCGGGGCGGATTCGCAGGGGGACCGGCACATCCTCGTGATCGACCGGGACCACTGGACGTTGTTCGAGCTGTTCGCCGCGTACCCGTCCGGAGCGGGTTTCACCGCGGGCTCCGGCGCCGTGTTCGACCTCGGTTCGAACGCGCTGCGCCCCGCGGGCTGGACCTCCGCCGACGCGGCGGGATTGCCGATCTTCCCGGGGCTGGTCCGATACGACGAGGTGACGGAACAGGGGGTCATCCGCCATGCCCTGCGCTTCACGGCGTCCCGCACCCGCCGCGCCTACGTGAACCCCGCCCGTCACTTTGCCAGCGCTTATACGGATGCCGATCTGCCGCCCATGGGGATGCGCGTCCGCCTCAAGGCGGGATTCGACATCACGGGATTTCCCCCGAGCGCCCGCGTGATCCTCCAGGCGCTCAAGACCTACGGCATGATCCTGGCCGACAACGGGAGCAGCTGGTACCTCTCCGGGGCGCCGGACCCCCGCTGGAACGACGGGGAGCTGAACACGCTGAAAACGCTGACGGGGACCGACTTCGAGGTCGTCCGCATGGGGCCGATTACCACACAATAGCGGCACTTCCCTCAACGGCAATGACATGCAGGATCAGAATCCCGCTATAAGACAGGTAAGGGCATTGCGAAGACGGGGAATCGTTTCGCTCCCCGCTGTCATCTTTTCAGGAAAATGCGGAGGGCACCCGGACATGAGGAGGAATGCGCTTGTTCCGTTGTTCGTCGTAATCCTCGTGGTCGTGACGGCGGCGGTCCACGCTTCCGGGGGGGCCGCGGACCCGGCCATCCCTCCCGGCGAGGCCGGCGCCAAGATGGCGCTGGAGCGGTCTCCCCGGCACCACGAATGGGTCGATATCGCCGTTCCCGAAAGCGGCGCAAAGGCCGCGGCGTTCGTCGCATACCCCGAGCGGAAGGACAAGGCGCCGGTCGTCCTGGTGATCCACGAGATCTACGGCCTGACCGACTGGATCCGGTCGGTCGCGGACCGGCTCGCCGCGGACGGATTCATCGCCGTCGCTCCCGATTTCCTGTCGGGAAAGGGGCCGGGCGGAGGCGGGACCGACAAGTTCGCCTCCCGGGACGACGTCGTGAAGGCGGTTCGCAGCCTCGGTCCCGCGGACGTCGCCGCGGTCCTGGACGCCGCCGCGCGCTACGGGAAGGCGCTGCCGGCCGCTACTGGGAAGGTCGCCACCATGGGGTTTTGCTGGGGCGGGGCGCAGAGCTTTTCGTACGCCACGATGCGGGCCGACCTCGGGGCCGCGGTGGTCTTCTATGGAACATCCCCCGACAACAGCGCGCTGGCGGCGATCCGCGCGCCCGTGCTCGGCTTATACGGCGGAGACGACGCCCGCGTCAACGCGACGGTGGGTCCGGCCATGGCGAGGATGAAGGAGCTGGGCAAGTCCTTCACGGAGCACACCTATCCGGGCGCGGGGCACGGTTTCCTGCGGGCGCAGGACGGCAGGGACGGAGCGAACCTCGCCGCATCGCGAAAGGCATGGAAGGAAGCGGTCGAACATCTGAAGAAGCACCTCTGATGCTCAGGATTCATGTGGGGAGCGGTCGAACCGTTCCCGCCTGGCGCAGGAACTCGTCCGGCTCGCTCGTGGGCGCCATGCAGGTACGCCCTTCGCAGACATACGCGGTAACCCGGCCGCCCGCGGTTTCCTTTTCGCGGACCGTCGGGATGATCTCCGCCGCCTGCTCCTGCTCCCGTCCCTCCCGCACTATCGCCAGGACCCGGTTCGGGAGGAACAGGCCGCGAAACGCGGAGAGGAGAGGCGCGGCATCGCCCTTCGCCGCACCCTTCGGCACGACGACGACGATCTGTTTGGGCGTGTCGAGGAAGAAGTCGAGCGCAAGCAGCATCTCGGAGAGCGAGATCGGGCTGCCGTTCAGCGTCGGCGCCGCATAACGGAGCGTCTTTTCCGCGCGCTCCCGGTATCGCGGATCCGTCGTGTACTCATGGAGCCGGAGGAGGTTCATCACTGCGACCGAAGACCCGGCTGGCTCCGCGCCGTCGTACATCGGCTTTTCCCTGACGAGCAGCTCCTCGTGACCGGGCGCGGTCAGGTAGAATCCGCCGCGCTCCGTGTCCTCGAACCGCTCCTCGATGACGGCATCCAGAGCGACCGCCTCGGACAGCCACGACGGGTCCGCGGAGGCCTCGTACAGGTCCAGGAATCCCGCGACGAGGAACGCGTGATCCTCCAGCAGGGCGGGATGCCTCGCCTCCCCGTCCTTCCATGTCCGGTACAGCCGCCCGTCCCGGAAGGCATTTTCCAGCAGGAACCGCGCGGCCCGGCACGCCCGCTCGACGTAGCCGGGATCGTCCAGCACGAGCCCCGCGCGGGCGTAGGCGGAGATCGCCAATCCGTTCCACGCGGTCAGGATCTTCTCGTCCCGGATCGGGGCGGGCCGACGGTTCCTCACGCGGTATAGTTCCTCCTTCGCCTCCAGGAGGACGCCCTCCAGTTCCGATTCCGGAATCCCTAGCTGCCGTGCTGCTGCGGCCGAAGGGGATGATACGTGGAGGATCGAGCGCCCCTCGAAATTCCCGCTGCCGGTCACCCCGTAATACCGGGAGACGATCCGGGCGCGTTCCGGACCCAGCGCCTCATCCAGCTCCGCCGGCGTCCACGTGAAGAAGGCCCCTTCCTGCCGGGGGCCGCCATCGGCGGGACTGTCCGCGTCGGTGGCGGAGTAGAACGCGCCTTCCGGCGAGGTCATGTCCCGCTCGATGAAGCGCAGCGTCTCCCGCGCGACCCGCGCGAAATCGCTCCGGCCGGCGGCCTGGTATCCTTCCAGGTAGGCGGGGACCAGGAGCGCGTTGTCATAGAGCATCTTCTCGAAATGGGGAATGAGCCACGTCCGGTCCGTCGAATATCGGTGGAATCCTCCCCCCACGTGGTCGCAGATCCCCCCGGCGGCCATCGCCTCGAGCGTCCTCCGCGCCATGTCGAGATACGTCCCGTCTCCCGTGCGCCGGTGGTACCGGAGAAGGAAGCGGACGGGAAGATGGCTGGGAAATTTCGGGACCGAGGCCATCCCTCCGTATTCGTCGTCGAAACGCTCGCGGTAGAAGCGCGCCGCGTCGTTCATCGGTCCGGCGCCGGGAAGGTCGTCCCCGCCTTCCGGCGACAGCGAGCGGCGGACGAATTCCGTAGCCCTCCCGCAGATATCCTCGACCTCCGAATGCATGGAGGAATAGCTGTCCGACAGCGCCGCCAGGATCTCGAGGAAACCGTTTCCCAGCCCGGGGCGGGCGTCCCGCGGGGGAAAGTAGGTGCCGCCGAAGAACGGCTTCCGGTCCGGTGTCAGCCACACGCTCAGCGGCCATCCGCCGGTCCCGGAGAAACCCTGGACGGCCTTCATGTAGATCGCGTCCACGTCGGGGCGCTCTTCCCGGTCCACCTTCACGGCGACATAGCGCTCGTTCAGGAACCGGGCGATCTCCTCGTCCTCGAACGATTCCTCCTCCATGACGTGGCACCAGTGGCAGGTGGAATAGCCGATGCTGACGAACACGGGGCGGTCGAGCCGCCGGGCCCGCTCGAACGCCTCGTCCCCCCAGGGATACCAGTCGACCGGATTGTGCGCGTGCTGGAGAAGGTAGGGGCTTGTTTCGAGGAAAAGCCGGTTCGTGTATCTCGCCCGGCCGTCCGCCCCGAGATGGCGCGTCCTCGGGCGATACTCCGCGCCGCGGGCCCGCAACGCCCGCGCGTAGCGGTCGAGCAGCTCAGGGTCAGCCCCGGGCGAGCCGGGAGGAGCACTGTACGACGGCATTTTTTCCATTGAAATAAGATTCCGCGGCCCCCGGCGGGGATTCCCCCGCCCAACGGACCGACAGGATACGGCGCCCCCGGATAACGGGACGCAAGCGGATCGAAAATACGTTGACATTGACATCGCGATGGCACATCTTTATGGTGAAATGTGAAATTTCACGGCAGCCGGAACGGCTTGGAGGGTCGAAAATGTTCGAGGGACTCCTGGACATTCCCCGCAACCCCGGCCTGAACGACCTGGTATATGACGCTCTGAAATCCGCCATCCTCCAGCACGAGATCCCGAACGGATCCCGCCTGGACGTGAACCAACTCGCCAGGAAATTGGGCGTCAGCCGGACCCCCGTCAACGATGCGATCCAGCGGCTGTCGGTGGACGGACTGATCGCCGTCGTCCCGCGGCGCGGCACGTTCGTCGCCAGGATGGAGGCGAAGGACATCCACGACCTCCTGGACGTCCGGCTGATGTTCGAACTCCGGGCGGCCGAACTGGCGATCGGGCGGATCGATGACGGGCGGCTGCGGTCGCTCGAGGAGATACTGGTCCGGCTGGACGACCTGCTGGCGGCCCCGAAACTCGATTTCATCCAGTACAGCAAGCTGGACATCAAGCTGCATATGCAGCCGATCCTCTGGGTGAACAACGAAAAGCTGACCCGTCTGTACAAGGCCCAGAATTTCCAGTGGTACATGACGCGGCTCCGGAAGAACACGGCCGGCCAGAGGGAGCATTGGGAGATCTTCGATGCCTACAGGTCCGGGTCCCTGGAGGAAGTGAAGAGTGCGCTCACGAGGCACATCGAGGCCGGCAAGATCGGCGTGACGGAGTTCCTGAAGGAAACCGACCGCCGGGAGCGTTCGCAATGACGATCCAGGAGCGCAGGGCGGCCGTCCTCGCGATTCTATTCGGTGCCGCGGTCGTTTCCTACACGATCGCCACGCTACAGGTGGGCTCCGTCCGCAAGCCGGGCCCCGGGATGTTCCCCGCGGTCTGCGGCGCCGGCATCGTTGCCGTCGCCGGGTTCTGGCTGGCGGGAAGCCTGAAGCGGAAAGCCGGCTCCAGCCCGTTCTGGACGAAGGGGAGCTGGAAGGTCCCGCTGATCGCCGTCTTCCTGATGTTGGTCTACACCGCCACCATGGAACGGCTCGGCTACACCCTATCCACGCTGGTCTTCCTCGTCGTGTGGCAATCGCTGATCGAACGGGAACCCTGGGTCAAGACGATGATCGTCTCCGCCCTCGCCTGCCTGTTCATGTACCTGATCTTCGTCTATCTGCTTCGGGTATCGGTGCCGAAGGGATTCGTCGGTTTCTAGGGGGCGGGGACCATGGAAACGTTCCAGGGGCTGCTGAACGGTTTTTCCGTCGCCTCGAGCGGCACCAACCTGCTCTACTGCTTTCTCGGCTCCATGCTGGGAACCGCGGTGGGCGTTCTGCCCGGGCTGGGGCCTGCGGCGACCATCTCCCTGCTCCTGCCCATGGTTCATACGATGGGCAGCCCGGCGACCTCCATCATCTTTTTGGCGGGGATCTTCTACGGGGCGATGTACGGCGGCTCCACCACGTCCATCCTGATGCGGCTGCCCGGGGAGGCCGCGTCGGTGGTCACCTGCATCGACGGCTACGAGATGTCGAAGCAGGGCAGGGGCGGCGCGGCGCTCGCGGTGGCCGCAATCGGGTCTTTCATCGCCGGCACGGTCGGGGTCGTCGGCCTGACCTTCCTCGCTCCCCCGCTGGCCGAGTTCGCGCTCCGCTTCGGCGCTCCCGAATACTTCGCCCTGATGCTGTTCGGCCTCCTGCTGGCGGTCTTCCTTTCGGGACATTCTCCGATCAAGGGCACGATCATGATGTTCGCGGGGATCATCCTGGCCAACGTGGGGCTCGATCCCATTTCCGGCAAGGAACGTTTCACGTTCGGCTTCGTCGCCCTGCAGAACGGCTTCGACTTCGTCACGCTGGCGATCGGGGTGTTCGGCCTCAGCGAGATCCTGTTGACGCTGGAGCGGAAGGACGCGGTCGAGTACGCGACCACGAAGATCGGCAAGCTCTTTCCGACGGCGAAGGACTGGGCGGAGTCCCGGTGGGCCATTTTCCGGGGCTCGCTGATCGGATTCTTCGTCGGCGTCATTCCCGGCGGGGGGGCCGTCATCGCGTCCCTGGCGTCCTACTCGGTGGAGAAGCGGGTCGCAAAGAATCCCGACGAATTCGGGAAAGGGGCCATCGCCGCCGTCGCCGGCCCCGAATCGGCCAACAACGGCGCCTCGAACTCGTCCTTCATCCCTCTCCTCACGCTGGGCATCCCGGCCAACGCCTCCACGGCGCTGATCTTCGCGGCCCTGCTGATCCAGGGGGTCACGCCGGGCCCGTTCCTGATCTCGAACAACCCCGACATCTTCTGGGGCGTCATCGCCTCCATGTACATCGGCAACGTCATCCTGCTGATCCTGAACCTGCCGCTGGTCGGCGTATGGGTGCAGCTGCTGAAGGTTCCCTTCGGCATCCTCGGCCCCGTCATCGTGTTGTTCACGACGGTGGGCTGCTACAGCCTGGCCAACGACACCTTCAACATCTACGCATTCATCGCCTTCGGCGTCCTGGGATACCTGCTGAGGAAACTGGACTTCGAACCGGGGCCCATGATCATGTCCTTCATCCTCGCCCCGCTGATCGAGAACTCCCTGAGGCAGTCGCTGCTGATGTCACGGGGAAACCTGTCCATATTTCTGACACGGCCGATCTCGGGCACGCTGATGGCCCTCTTTTTCATCGCGCTCGCAGTCCAGCTGTATGTCGGATGGAGGAAAAGGAAGACCGCGGACGCCGGGCAGGCCGTCGGGGGACTCACGGAAAACGGGTAGCACGTCAACCACGGGACAAGGAGAGGAGGAAGGGGCATGGGCATTCGAATTCGCAGCGGAATGGCGATCGTCGCCGCGCTGGCGCTCGCGGGGGCGATCGTTGTCGCCGGAGGGGCGGAGGCGGCGGGATGGGTGCCGAAGGAGCCGGTGACGGTGATCGTCCCGGGCGCGGCCGGCGGTTCCACGGACCTGCTGGGGCGCGCGGTGGAGAAGGTGTGGTCGAAGTATTGCCCGCAGCCGCTGCTGGTCGTCAACAAGACCGGCGGAGGCGGCGTCGTCGGCGCGACCGCCGTGGCGCGGGCGAAGCCGGACGGCTACACCCTCGCCCTGGGATACGGCTCCGGCCACGACCTGGTCATGCCGCACATCCAGAAGGTCGAGTACAATCCGTTCCGCGACCTCGAGCCGGTGGCCCGGCTGTCGATCCATACGGTCGTGGTGCTGGTCCCGGCGAGCTCGCCGGCAAAGAACATGAAGGAACTGATCGACCTGGCGAAAAAGGAGAAGCGGCCTCTCACCGCCTCGGTGGGACTGACCGCCGGCGCCGTCGACCTGGTCATCCGGGGGATCGCCTCCACCACCGGGATCGAGATCACCTCGATTCCCCACAAGGGCGGCGCGGAGGCCATGACCACCCTGATGGGCGGCCAGACCGACATGGGAGGTGGGCATCCCTCCGAGGTCATCGTCCCGCTCAAATCGAACCGGGTCCGGGCCATCGCGATCGCGACCCCGGATCGCGACCCGTCCCTTCCGGACGTTCCCACCCTGATCGAGCAGGGGATCAGGTTCCACACCTGGGGGTCGGTGAAGGGGATCGCAGTCCCCAAGAACACGCCGAAGGAAGTCATCGCCTACTACGCCGACGTGTTCAAAAAGGTCTGCGCCGATCCGGATTTCCGGAAGTCGATGCAGGAGATCTCCCAGCCGGTGCTCTACCTGGGGCCGGAAGATTTCGGCAAGTTCATGGTCCAGGCCTCCGGGGATTACGGCAAGCTCGTGAAACAGCTTGGGTTGGAGCCGAAATAGCGGTTCGGAAATCCGATGAATATGTCGGCGAAAGGTAAAAGCGGGCGAGTGCCGGTCGTGACGGGGATGCAGGTCATCCCCGTCGCCGGCCGGGACAGCATGCTGCTGAACCTGTGCGGCGCGCACGGCCCGTTTTTCACCCGGAACGTCGTGCTGCTTTCGGACAGTTCGGGGCGCACCGGGGCCGGCGAGGTCCCCGGGGGCGAGGGGATCCGCCGGACGCTGGAGAAGGTCAAGCCGCTGGTGGTCGGCCGACCGATCGGCGCTTTCAACGACATCGTCAACGGCGTGCGGAGCCGGCTGACGGGGGGGGGCGCGGCGGCGGTCCGATCCATCGTGCACGAGGTGGCCTCCGAAGGCGAGGCGGCGGTCCTTGCGCAGCCGCACGAGATCAACCTCCGCGCGGACAACGTTCTCACTGCGATCGAAGCGGCGTTGCTGGATCTGCTCGGACAGTTCCTGGAGATGCCGGTCGCCGCGCTGCTGGGCGCCGGGCAGCAGCGGGACGCCGTGAAAATGCTGGCGTACCTTTTCTACATCGGCGACCGGGGCAGGACCGATCTTCCTTACCATGCCGATCCCGGCGCCGGGGACGGGTGGCTGCGGCTGCGCAACGAGCCTGCCCTGACGCCCGGTGAAATCGTCCGCCTCGCCGAGGCGGCGCACGAGCGGTACGGGTTTGCGGATTTCAAGCTGAAGGGCGGCGTGATGGACGGCGCCTCCGAGATGGAAGCCGTGGCCGCCCTGGCGCGGCGTTTCCCCGGCGCCCGCGTCTCGCTCGACCCGAACGGGGCATGGTCGCTGGACGAGGCGGTCCGGATCTGCCGCGGCCGGCAGGACGTGCTGGCGTACGCCGAGGACCCGTGCGGCCCGGAGAACGGCTACTCGGGCCGGGAAGTCATGGCGGAGTTCCGCCGCGCCGCCGGGATCCCCACGGCGACGAACATGGTCGCAACCGACTGGCGGCAGATGGGGCATTCGGTCCGCCTTGACGCCGTCGACATCCCGCTGGCGGACCCGCACTTCTGGACCATGCAGGGGTCGGTGCGGCTCGCGCAGGTCTGCCAGGAATGGGGGCTGACCTGGGGGTCGCACTCCAACAGCCATTTCGACATCTCTCTGGCGATGTTCACGCACGTGGCGGCCGCCGCCCCGGGGCGGATCACCGCCATCGATACCCACTGGATCTGGCAGGAGGGTCGGGAGCGCCTGACCCGGGAACCGTTCCGGATCGCCGCGGGGATGGTGGAGGTTCCGAAGAAGCCGGGGCTGGGCGTGGAGATCGACATGGGCCGGATCGGGGAGGCGCACGAACTCTACAGGAAAGTAGGGGCGGGGGCGCGGGACGACGCCGCGGCCATGCGGATCCTGATCCCAGGCTGGAGCTACGATCCCAAGCGGCCCAGCATGGTGCGCTGACCGGCGCGTACCCCTTAAACCGCTCCCAGCACGGCGTCGGCGACTTCGTTCGCCTGGGCGTCGGTCATCTCCGGGAAGATGGGCAAAGACAGGCAGCGGGACGCGGTCTCCTCGGCGACGGGGAGCGAGAGGCCGCGGCATTCCGCGGCGAACACCTCCTGTTTGTGGAGGGGCACCGGATAGTAGACGGCCGAGGCGATCTCGCGGCCGGCCAGCGCCTTCATGACGGCGTCGCGGCGCTCCGTCAGCACCGTGTACTGGTGATAGACGTGGGTTCCCCTGCCGTCCTCGGCGGGAGGGACCACCGGCGTGCCCGTGAAGCGTCCGGAGTAGAGCCGGGCGACGCGGCGGCGCCCCTCGTTGAAGGAGTCGATCCGCTTCAGCTTAACGCGCAGGACGACCGCCTGCAGCTCGTCGAGACGGCTGTTGAACCCGATGACGGAGTGATGGTACCGCACCTTGCTCCCGTGGTTGCGCAGCATCCGCACGTTCTCCGCCAGCTCCGGGGAATCGGTCGTGACCATCCCGCCGTCGCCGTAGCAGCCGAGGTTCTTGCTGGGGAAGAAGCTGAAGGCGCCGAGGAGCCCGAAGGTGCCCGTCATGCGCCCGCCGGCGGCCGCGCCGAAGGACTGGGCGCAGTCCTCCACGACGAGGAGCCCGCGCTTCCGGCAGATCTCCCCGATGGCGGCCATGTCCGCGGGCTGCCCGAAAAGGTGCACCGGAAGGACGGCGCGGGTCCTGGGGGTGAGCGCCGCCTCGACCTTCGACGGATCGAGATTGAAGGTGCCCGGGTCGATGTCCGCGAAGACCGGCATCGCTCCCACGTAGCGGATGGCTTCCGCGGTGGCGATGAAGGTGAACGGCGAGGTGACGACTTCATCCCCGGGACCTATCCCTGCGGCGAGGAGGGCGAGATGCAGCGCGTCCGTCCCGGAAGCCACGGCGACGGCGTGCTTCGCCCCGAGGTAGGCGGCCGCCTCCCGCTCGAAGTCCGCCACGTTGGGCCCGAGGATGAACTGCGTTTTCTCCAGCGCTTCGAGCAGGCCGCCGTCGATTTCGCCCCGCAGGTTCCGGTACTGGGTCTTCAGGTCGACCATCGGAATCATGGGGACACCTTCAGGAAGTTTTTGTTGATCATCAGCGCGATCTCCAGCGCCATCCGGCCGTCCCTGCCGGAAACCTTCGGGGGGGCGCCCGTCGCGACGGAACGGAGGAAGGAGGAGATCTCCTCCCGGAGCGCATCGCCCGGCTCGAAGCTCTTCTCCTCCACCAGGACGTTGGGCACGCCGGGCATCATTTCCCCTTCCCCCCGGCGCGCCACCAGCAGCTTGCGGTTCTGGAAATCGACGGAGACGTAGGCGTCGGCCTGGAAGATCCGCGTCTTGCGCTCGCTCTTTAAACTGATGCGGCTCGCGGTGACGTTGGCGACGCAGCCGTTCTCGAACTCGATGCGGGCGTTGGCGATGTCTTCTTCCCCCGTGAAGACCGGCGCTCCGACCGCGTGGATCGTCTTGACTTCGGACCCCACGATGGTGCGGATGATGTCGATGTCGTGGATCATCAGGTCCAGGACGACGTTCACGTCGGTCCCGCGCGGCTTGAACGGGGCGATGCGGACGGACTCCACGAAGCGGGGGCGGCGGAGGACCCCGTCGAGCGCCAGGACCACCGGGTTGAAGCGCTCCAGGTGCCCCACCTGGAAGACGACCCCTTTTTGGCCCGCGATCCGGACGAGATCGTCGGCCTCCTCGAGCGTCGCGGCGATCGGCTTCTCCAGGAGGACGTGGACCCCGCTTTCGAGGAACTCCTTCGCGACCTCGTGGTGGTGTTGGGTGGGCACCACGACGCTGACCGCGTCGACCCGGTCGATGACCTCCCTGTAGTCTACGAAGGCCCGGGTCCCCAGTTTCCGGGCCAGCTCCTCGCACCGTCCGCGGTCGATGTCGACCACCGCGACGAGCTCCGCGTCGGGGAGCTCCGCGTACTTCTCGGCATGGAAACGGCCGAGGTACCCGACCCCCACGACCGCCGCCCGGATCTTCCGCATCGACGAGACGCACCTCCCTAAGGAATCGACCGCCGGCCCGGAATATACCATAGTTGCCGCTCCTGCGGCCCTTACTTGCCGTGGACGCTTTCGTAGACTTCCCGGGAGATGTCGACGGGGGTCATGATCTCGTTGTAGCGGGGATTCTTCCCCTTGAAGTTGTAATAGTTGTATTCCTGCCCTTCGACGACCCGCTCTCCCTCCCGGCTCAGCCCCCAGTGGTCGGATTTGTAGAGGGCGCCCCCTTCCGCCTCGGACACCCATTCCTGTTCCCCGCGGATGTAGCCGGTCCGCTTGTAGTCGATGTACTCCTGGCTCTTCTGCCGCTCCCGATAGGCAGCCATCGAGCTTTCCCGGATCTCCCCGGCGTTCCGGGCGACCATTTCGGAGGTCTGCCGGGCCATCCGGCGCACTTTCTCCATCCCCTCCCGGACGTACTTGTCCGCGAACTGCCGGTCGACGCTGTAGCTCTCGGCCATCCGGGCGAGCGTCGGCAGGTAGCCGGCCAGCTCCTTCTGCGGCGCCCAGATCCCGATGACGTTGATCCCCCATTGGCCGGAAGGCATGGGATGGAACCCGGTCACGTCATAGTATCCCCGGCACGGGACGCCGGTCCGGCTGTCGAAGGCGATCGACGCGACCTCGATGTCGACGCCCCTTTTCAGGAAGGCGGATGCCTCGCGCGCCCGTCCCGGATCGGATGCGCGCTCGATCACCTTGTGGTTCCTCGACCCCCACGCCCGCATCCCCAGGATCAGCGCGTCCGCCGGGGGGAGATACGGGGACCGGATCGTCCCCGGAACGTTCGGAGCCTGGAAATAGGGGAGCCGCGACGGTCCCCGGAATTCGACCGGCGCGGCGATGAAGCCGGCGATGCCGTCTCCCGGCGGCACGCAAAGAAGCTGCCCCTTTCCCGCGTCCAGCTTCCAGCCCTTCGGCGCCAGGATGCTGCAGGAGCCGTCTTTCGCCGTCCTTTTCTCCAGCGGGAGCTCCGCGATCCCGGGCGCCCGGCGGGGCGGAGGAGCTTCCTTCCCGCGCGCGGACGGATCGAGGATCGTAAAGTTCGATATCACCGAGAGCAGGGTGGGCCTGATCCGCTCGATCTCCTTCTCCGGCGCGACGTACCCGAACGCGGTGGCGTCGGGGTACTTCGCGTTGAAATAGTACCTCCCGCGCATCGGGACGTTCCGGGCGCCCGCGTACCGGAATTCCGCTACCGCGCGGCGGCGGTCCGCTGTGCTCCTGGCCCACTCCAAGGTCCATCCGGATGCGCCCGCGCGCAGCTCCTTCAAGGTCCGGGAAGCGATCGCGGCGGCTTTCTCGCCGGGGTCCCGCATCTTCCGGATCCGCAGGAAGACGGCCGAGTCGCCGCCGGGATCCGTCACCGCGACGGCCTTCCCCCCTTCGATCGCGCGCGACTCCACCCGCCATCCCGGCGGTTTGTACAGCGCGAACGAGCCGTCGGGATCGACGTGCTTCTCCATCGCAACAGGGGGAGATCCCTTGGGGGCGGCGGCCGCAGGAGAGAGCGGGAGGGGAAGGAACCACAGGAGCGCCGACAGGAACGAAAGGGCCAGGGCAGGCATCGTTCGCCTCCGCCACCCGCGATGGCGGGCCGGCCCGGGACGGCGGTCTCCCGCCGCCCCGGGCATGTCCGGCGGTTATTTCACGGTG